>CAJMQA010000064.1 GCA_905215395.1 uncultured bacterium
AATTCAGCAGTCATGACACAGGCTGTAAAAGCAATGGAAAAAGTAGTTGCTGATAAAAATGCTAAGATAACCAATATGTTTATCTATGTGTCCAATTCTCCGGAAGGAGCAGAACGTTTGAATAAAAATCTGGCAAACAGTCGTTTTAAGGCAGCCAAGACCTTTTTCCAGAAGGATCTGAAACTGACTGATACTCCGATGGCCCGTAATCCGAAATTTGTAGTTCAGCAAACTGTTAATGAAAATTGGCCGGGACTGTATATGTTGTTGGAAGACTCCAATATTAAAAACAAAGCACAGATCATCAAAGAATTGAAAGACGCTCCGAATGCAACCCGCAAAAATGCTATTCTGGATTCCTATATTGCTAAAACGCCTGAATTGAAGGATGTGATATTGCCGGTGTTACGCAGGGCTGATTTCTTTGTATTCTATACTGTACCGGCAGTGGAACAAAATGAGGTACAGATGACCTATTTCGTGCCTCAGCTGACAGAAAAAACTCCGGCGGTAACTGCACAGACTAATTGGCAATTACTGAATGACCTGGCTGTCATGGCTATTAATAATAAACAGTATAGTAAAGCACAAAAATTACTGGAAGCAGCAGTGGCTTTGAAACAGGATGCTACGATTCATAATAACCTGGGTGTGGCCTATGCTCAGCAAGGAAATAAGGCAAAGGCTGCACAATATTTTGACCGTGCAAAAATCCGGAAAGAAGCCCGCTATAATATGGGTCTGATTCTTTTGCAGAACGGGGAATATGGAAAGGCTATTCCTTATCTGAAAGAAGTACCGAATATTAATCTGGCTTATGCTCAGCTGATGAATAATGACAACCGGGCTGCTTTGGATACTTTTAAGAAAATGAATAAAAAGCAGGCTATGGATTATTATATGGAAGCTGTTGCTGCTGCCAGAGTGAAGGATACAAAAGATATGGCTATCTCATTGGAGAAAGCAATCCAGATGAATCCGGATCTGAAAAACTGGGCAGCTACTGATATATCTTTCTATCCGTATAAAGGAGATGCTGTATATATGCAGATTGTAAAATAAATGTTTATGTTGTTCTGAGTTGAGGGGTGCTCTTATGAGCACCTCTCTTTTTTGATATGTGAAAAAAAATTCGTACATTACATCCGCATTGTTGTTTTTAGCAGACATGCATTCTTTTCTGTTACAGGGATAATCCGTTTATTCGGATTTTGAGCAGGCGCGGATTTTATAGCAGAAAACTCTGGATCTGAATTTGCGTGACACGCAATGAAGCTTTCTGACTCCATTACGGAGGGTGTAATAAATTGTTAATCCTGACGATAAAAATTGAACAGAATGAGTAAACAGTATCATGCGTATAATCTGGGTAATTATGGGGATATTCCTCAGATAGCCCGTTTATCTCCGGCTGAAAAAGAGGCTATTGAAGTAGTAGGAAGGGTATTGCCTTTCAAAACCAATAATTATGTGGTGGACGAATTGATCGATTGGGAAAATATAGCTAAAGATCCGATATACACATTGAATTTCCCGAGACGGGAGATGCTGGAAAGAAGGCAGTATTCTACTCTACGGAGGTTGCTGTTAAGGAATGCCGGGCCGGAAGAGATGAAAGCCCATATCCGGCAAATTAGGATGGACTTGAATCCTAATCCTGCCGGACAGGAACATAATGTCCCTACGTTGGGAGATATCCGCCTGAAAGGAGTTCAGCACAAATATCGGGAAACGGTGTTGTTTTTTCCGGCGCAGGGGCAGACTTGTCATGCATATTGTACTTTTTGTTTCCGTTGGCCACAGTTTTCAGGCATGAGTGGGTTTAAATTTGCAATGAAGGAGATAGATTTGCTGGTGACATATTTGAAGTTGCATAACCGTGTAACTGATGTTCTGTTTACAGGAGGTGATCCTATGACTTTGAGTGCTGCTGTGCTTAATTCTTACATAGAACCGTTGTTACAAGCGGGGTTGGAACACATACGCACTATTCGTATTGGTACAAAATCATTGGCTTATTGGCCCTATCGTTATTTGTCGGACCAGGATTCCGAAGATATCCTGAGATTATTTGAAAAAGTCATCTCTGCAGGTAAAAATCTTACCATTCAGGCACATTTTAATCATCCGGTGGAACTTTCGACGACAGCTGTTGAGGAGGCTATCCGGAAGATCCGGAATACCGGAGCCCAGATACGTACGCAGTCTCCTTTATTGAAACACATTAACGACAATCCGGAATTGTGGATGAGGATGTGGCGGAGACAAGCCGATCTGAGTTGTATCCCTTATTATATGTTTGTTGCCCGGGATACAGGAGCCCGGCATTATTTTGAATTGCCGCTGGTGAAATGCTGGGATATTTTCCGGAAAGCTTATAGTCAGGTCAGTGGTATCTGTCATACAGTCCGGGGGCCTAGTATGAGTGCTGCTCCGGGAAAAATCCAGGTATTGGGGGTTGCTGAGGTGAAAGGAGAAAAGGTGTTTGTACTCCGGTTTATACAGGGACGTAATTCCAAATGGGTGGATATTCCTTTTTTTGCGGCATATGATTCTGAAGCAACCTGGTTCAGTGATCTGAAGCCGGCTTTCGGTAAAGATTACTTTTTCTTTGAGTCTGAGTTTCCGACCCGTCCTATTTATGGGGATGGATTTTTATTTGAATAGTCCGTAAACTTATCATCTGCTTGTCCGTATAAGATTGTATCTATTTATTAATTTTCATCGATATGGACAAAATGATTAAAGGAACAGAAACTGAAAAAAATTTATTGAAAGCTTTTGCAGGAGAGTCACAGGCAAAAAACCGGTATACTTTTTTCTCTGAGATTGCAAAAAAAGAGGGATATGAACAGATTGCCGGGATATTTTATGAAACGGCTTTACAGGAAGAGATGCATGCTAAGCGTTTTTTCAGCTATCTGGAAGGAGGAATGCTCGAGATTACAGCTGCTTATCCGGCCGGAGCTTTACTGGATACAGTAGCGAACTTAGTGGAAGCTGCCGATGGAGAGCACGATGAGGCGTTTAATTTATACCCGATGTTTGGAAAAATTGCGGAGGAAGAAGGTTTAAAAAAAATTGCGGCTACTTTTAAATATGTAACAGAAGTTGAAAAAATGCACGAACAGCGTTATCTGAAACTATTACAAAATATAAAGGAACAACTGGTGTTTTCACGTCCACAGGAAGTACGTTGGTATTGCCGTAAATGCGGATATGTACATGTGGGAAAAACTGCCCCTGAGATTTGTCCGTCCTGTTTGCATCCGAAGGCTTATTTCGAGTTGTTCCCGGATAATTATTGATGATTGTGGAGAGGGAATGAGTTGTTTCCAAAGACAAATTCTGCCTTTGGGAACATCTCTTTCTATTTAGGATATTTTCCGGTATATTTGCTATCATTTAATTAGTTATTTCGGAATGAGGTGGAAAATATTCGTGTGTATTTGTCTTGGTGTGTGTTGTGCATCCGGTTTACGGGCTCAACGGAAAAGTACTGTTCCTAAAAAAGCCCTGAATTATTTTCAGCAAGCTAAAGAAGTGTTTCGTATGGGGCAGACAGATAAAGCTTTGGAATATCTTGAAAAAGCTAAACTGCTGTATGAAGGTTTTTCGGGATTTTATTTACTGGAGGCTGATATCCGGAACAAAAAAGGACAGTCCCTGGAGGAGAGGAAGGCTATAGAGACAGCTTTGGCGTTGGATTCGTTGAAAAATCATCCTTATTATTTTGTGGTTTTGGCCGATTTTTATTTTGCAGAGGGAAATTATGTCAAGGCCCGGGAGTTTTATAAATCTTATCTGTTAAGAGATCCCCGGAAACAAGTGCAGGCACAGGTCTTGAGACAGGTGGCCCATTGTGATTTTGCTTTGACAGCTTTGCAGACCCAGGTAAAACAGCCGGCAGAGGTTTTCTGGGAGAATGATTTACCGGTATATTGGCCCGCTTTGGATGTTAGGGGGCGATGTATGTTGTATACAGAACAGGTAGGGGATCAGGAGAAAATATGGATGTTGAAAGAGGGTATTTCTTATCCGGTGGATTTTCAGACTTCTGAAAATTATGGGGCACCTGCTTTGACGGCAGATGGGCAGACCATGTATTTTTCCATGAAAAATGACCGGAATGGTTTTGATATTTATGTCTCTTACCGCTTGTCCGATACCACTTGGTCTGCGCCTGTCAATTTGGGGTATCCGGTGAATACAGAAAGTTGGGAAGCACAACCGGCTATCTCTGCTGATGGAACACGTCTGTATTTTGCTTCTACCCGTGAAGGTGGCAGAGGTGGCAGTGATATTTGGTTTTCCCGCCTTCTGAGGAAAGAAGCGGGAGGGAGGCAAATATGGTCGGCACCCCGCTGTCTGTATTTCAATACTCCGGAAGATGAGATGGCTCCGTTCCTCTATTTTGATAACCGGACCTTGTTTTTTGCTTCCGATGGTTATCCCGGGATGGGAGGAAAAGATATCTATAAAGTAGACCTGGAAGAGGTTAGTGTACCTTTGAATATCGGAATCACTGTAAATACTCAACGCGATGAATTCGGATTTATCGTAGATGCTTCCGGACAGTGGGGATATTTTTCTTCAGATGTGAATGGAAAACGGGCTATTTATCGTTATTGTTTGCCAGATGGTGTTGCTTGTCCGCCTGTGGGTTGTGTCCATTTCCAAACGGAAGATGCAGAGGGGAAGCCTTTGCTTGTGGACCGTCTGATATTGAGAGAAATCAATTTGGGTGATACCGTGGCTTTTTATGAAAGATATCCGGATTCCCGGATACTGGCCTGTGTGCCCCGTCATACTTTTTTGTTGGTAAATGCCGTAAAGAAAGGCTATATGCTTTATTCTGATACTTTGACTGTTACGGAAGCGACGGTTGAGCATCCTCAGGTTTACGAACTGAAGATGCAGAAAATTCAGCCGGGACAAAGTTTGATTTTAAAAGGGATATTTTTTGATACTGATGATTTCAGTCTGAAACCGGCATCATATGCAGAATTGCAACAATTGGCCGGATTCTTACTGCAGAATCCTGAAGTAAAAATTGAAATTTCAGGACATACAGATGATACGGGTGAGGATGCACATAATGAACAGCTTTCAGAAAACCGGGCTTTTGAAGTATATAAATATCTGTTCCTTCAGCGTATTTCAAAAGACCGGATGACTTATAAGGGATATGGTAAACGGCAACCCCTCTGTCCGAATACGACGGAGGAAGGAAAGGCTATGAACAGGAGAACGGAAATCCGTATAAAGCAGTAATATCATATATAATCCGTATAAAATGAAAAAATATAGTGTAAGTGGTTTTGAAGTATTGGAATATGAGAAGGTGGAATCGACAAACACGTTGGCAGAAAGTTTCGCTTCGGGGGAATTAAAGGATAAACAGGTTTTCCTGACTTATCATCAGACTCAGGGACGCGGACAGGTTGGGAATAAATGGGAGAGTGAACCGAACCGGAATATTTCCATGACGATTGTTTTTAAACCAGAAGGACTGGAGGCCGGAAAGCAGTTTGCAATCTCCATGGTAATAGCCTTGGGGTGTTTCGATTTTGTTAGCCGTTATGTGAATGGCTGTTCAGTGAAGTGGCCCAATGATATTTATGTGCATGACCATAAAATAGCGGGTATTCTGATTGAACACCGGATCGGGGGAATGTATATACAGAGCTCTTTGTGTGGCATTGGTTTGAACGTCAATCAGGAAGTGTTTCACTCGGATGCTCCGAATCCCGTGTCCCTACTACAATTAACCGGGAAAAAAATTCCTCTGGAGACGGTTTTGACTGAGTTATTGGAATGTATCGGACGACGTTATGCCCGGATTGGGGATTATGAATGGCTGGAGGCCGGATTTATGCAGCATATTTACCGGGCTCATGGAATGTTCAGCTGGGAAGATGAAACCGGAAAATTCCGGGCAACAGTGGAGGGTGTGGATGAATATGGGCAATTGAAACTGAAAGATACCGAAGGCAGGATGCGGATTTATGGTTTTAAAGAGGTGAAGTATATTTGATAATCCCCTGAAAATATACTATCTTTACACAATTATTTATTTAAGCAAGGTCGCGACGACCGTATTTACATTAATGACATTTGAGAATTTGAATTTGGTAGAGCCGATTCTGAAGGCTCTGCAACAAGAGGGGTATGAGATGCCTACTCCTATTCAGGAGAAAGCTATTCCTATCATTTTAGACGGAAAAGATTTATTGGGATGTGCACAGACAGGCACGGGTAAAACTGCAGCTTTTTCTATTCCGATATTGCAAAAATTATATGCAAGAGGGCGGCAGCGTGGAAAACGCATGATAAAGGCTTTGGTATTGACTCCGACCCGGGAGTTGGCCATACAGATTGGTCAGAGCTTTGAAGCTTATGGACGCTATACAGGTATCAACCATACTGTAATTTGCGGGGGAGTATCCCAGGTCCTTCAGGTTGAAACTTTACAGAAAGGGGTGGATATTCTGGTGGCAACTCCGGGGCGGTTACTCGATTTGGTCAATCAGGGGCTCTTGCATCTGGATGCCTTGGAGTATTTTGTTCTGGATGAAGCTGATCGTATGTTGGATATGGGATTTATACATGATATTAAACGGATATTGCCATTGCTGCCCAGGAAAAGGCAAACACTTTTCTTTTCGGCAACTATGCCGCAGGAGATAGCGAAGTTGGCGGATTCTATTCTTTATCGGCCTGAAAAAGTGGCGGTGACCCCTCCTGCGTCAACTGTGGATATGATTGAACAATCCGTGTATCATGTGGAGAAGGCAGAAAAGAAAAATTTGTTGATAGAGTTGCTGAAAAATGAGGAGATCGGATCTGCACTGGTTTTTTCAAGGACCAAGTACGGTGCGGATAAAATTGCCCGCTTTCTGAATAAATCAGGAATATCCGCGGAGGCTATTCATGGTGAAAAGTCACAAACAGCCAGACAACGGGCTCTATCGAATTTTAAGGAGCGTAAAATCAGGGTACTGGTAGCTACAGACATTGCTGCGCGGGGAATTGATGTAGACGATTTGGCATATGTGTTCAATAATGATCTGCCTGAAGTGCCTGAAACCTATGTGCACCGGATTGGACGGACCGGTCGTGCCGGACGGAGCGGGATGGCAGTATCTTTTTGCAGTTCTGAGGAGTTACCTTTATTGAAGGATATACAGAAGCTGATTGGAAAAGTGATTCCGGTTGTGCGACACGGGTTTGTAACGCAAACGGGAAGGGAAGCTAAAATACAGGTAGAAGAGAAACTGAAAGCCAAAGCGAAAACGAATAAAGTTTGGGGTGGTAGCCGGGGTAACGGCGATTTTTGGAGACGTAAAAAACGTAAAGAAGGCACGGGTAATAAGTAAATTTTGATTAATTTTGCATGATACTGTTTTGGCTTCAGAAATAATACTGCGAAACATATAATAGATTAAATACATATTTGACAGATGGTTGAGAATTATTCGGAGGATTCGATCAGGACGCTGGACTGGCAGGAACACATTCGTCTTCGTCCTGGTATGTATATCGGTAAACTGGGAGATGGTTCGGCACCGGACGATGGTATTTATATTCTGGTAAAAGAGGTGGTTGATAATTCTATCGATGAGTTTGCGATGGGGGCAGGGACGGAAATCATAATTACGGTTGAAGATCGTAAAGTGGTGGTCCGGGACTATGGCCGGGGTATTCCATTGGGGAAGCTGGTAGATGCCTCGTCGAAGATGAATACAGGGGCAAAATACGATTCGGAGGCTTTTAAAAAATCGGTAGGGTTGAATGGAGTGGGTATTAAAGCAGTCAATGCTCTGTCTGAAAGTTTTGAAATCCAGTCGTTCCGTGACGGGGAGACCAAATATGTCCGTTATAGCCGGGCAAAGATTGTGGAGGAAAAGGATATCGAACCGACGAAAGAGGCCAATGGTACTCAGGTGACTTTTCTGGCAGATAAGGATATTTTCGGCAATTATCATTTTATTGCTGAATATCTGGAAGCTATGGTAAAGAACTATATATTCCTGAATACGGGGTTGACCATTGTATTTAACGGACACAAGTTTTTTTCAAAGAGAGGTTTGTACGATCTTTTAACAGAGAATATGAACGGGGAAGGTTTGTATCCGATCATACATTTGAAAGGTGAAGATATTGAGATGGCGATGACTCATGGGAGGCAATACGGCGAGGAATATTATTCGTTTGTCAATGGCCAGCATACAACTCAGGGAGGTACTCACCTGACTGCTTTCCGTGAAGCAATAGCAAAGACGATCCGGGATTTTTATAAAAAAGATTTTGATATTTCAGATATCCGGACTTCAGTGATCGGTGCTATTAGTATCAAGGTGCAGGAGCCCGTATTTGAATCTCAGACTAAAACGAAGCTGGGGTCCAAGGATATAGGTCCGGAAGGTCCGACCGTCCGTAATTTTATTATGGATTTTGTCACCAAAGAGCTTGACAATTATTTGCACCGGAATCCGGATACGGCAGAGTTACTGCTGAAAAAAATCGTCGAAACCGAGAAAGAACGGAAGGCGATGTCGGGTATACAGAAAATAGCCCGGGAACGTGCTAAACAGGTCAGTTTACACAACCGGAAGTTGCGTGATTGCCGGGTGCATTTTAATTCGAATCACGAGCAGAAAATCGAATCTTCTATTTTTATTACTGAGGGGGATTCTGCCAGTGGCTCCATAACTAAGTCCAGGGATGTAAATACCCAGGCTGTGTTCAGTCTGAGAGGTAAACCTTTGAATTCTTATGGCCTGACTAAAAAAGTTGTTTATGAAAATGAAGAGTTCAATCTTTTACAGGCAGCTTTGAACATAGAGAATGGCTTGGAAGATTTGCGTTATAATAATGTAATTATTGCAACGGATGCCGATGTGGATGGGATGCATATCCGTTTGTTATTGCTGACTTTCTTTTTGCAGTTCTTTCCTGATCTGGTCAGGGGCGGGCATGTGTATATATTGCAGACTCCTTTGTTCCGGGTAAGAAATAAAAAAGAAACCCGTTACTGTTATACAGATGCAGAAAGGGAAAATGCCATACAGAAATTGGGACCGAAACCTGAAATCACAAGGTTTAAAGGTTTGGGTGAGATTTCTCCGAATGAGTTTGTCCACTTTATCGGTAAAGATATCCGTCTGGAACCGGTTCGGATTTCAAAAGGGGATTCGATCGCTGAGGTACTGAATTATTATATGGGTAAAAATACTCCGGAGCGTCAGGATTTTATCATTGACAATTTGTACATTGAAAAGGATGAACTGAGATAATAATTAAATATATGGCAGAAGATATCATAGATATTGATTTGAATCTGGAGGGGGGGAAAAGAGAGGAAAATAAAGAGGAAAAAGTGCAGTCGGTATTTGGACCGGATACCCGGATGACAGGACAGGAACCGGTCATGGATGAAGATGAGGATGAACCGCAACTGGTAATGGATAATTCCGGGGAAGAAAATGGTCGGATCCGTTCCATTCAACATCTGAGCGGAATGTATCAGAAATGGTTTCTGGATTATGCCTCTTATGTGATACTGGAACGTGCTGTTCCGTATGTAAATGATGGATTGAAGCCTGTTCAGCGAAGGATTCTGCACTCTATGAAAGAGATGGATGACGGGCGTTATAATAAAGTTGCCAATATCATAGGGAATACGATGAAATATCATCCCCACGGAGATGCTTCTATCGGGGATGCTCTGGTGCAACTGGGACAGAAAGAGTTACTGGTTGATTGTCAGGGGAATTGGGGGAATATACTTACCGGAGATGATGCGGCAGCTCCCCGTTATATTGAGGCCAGATTATCGAAATTCGCTCTGGATGTGGTGTTTAATCCGAAAACGACCAATTGGAAACCTTCTTATGACGGGCGTAATAAGGAACCGATCACTTTACCGGTAAAATTCCCGCTATTGCTGGCTCAGGGAGTAGAAGGAATCGCTGTTGGGTTGGCTTCAAAGATATTGCCTCACAATTTTAATGAACTGATTGATGCCTGTATTGCACATCTGAAACATGAGGATTTTGTACTTTATCCTGATTTTCCCACCGGAGGGATGATAGATGTGGGGAAATATAGTGACGGGATGCGGGGAGGAAATGTTAAAATCCGGGCCCGGATTGAAAAGGATAATAACAATAAGATATTGAAGATTACCGAAATACCATTCGGACGTACGACCTCTACTTTGATAGATAGTATTATAAAGGCAAATGATAAGGGAAAAATTAAAATCAAGAAAATTGATGATAATACGGCCCGGGATGTGGAAATTCTGATTTATCTGGCTCCGGGGGTTTCTTCGGATAAAACGATAGATGCCTTGTATGCTTTTACAGATTGTGAATTGTCATTGTCACCGAATTCTTGTGTGATTGAGAATGACAAACCTTGTTTTATGCCTGTTTCGGAAATTCTCCGAAGATCTGCTGACGATACAGTGGCACTTTTGAAGCTGGAATTGGAAATCCGGTTGAAGGAATTACTGGAAGAGTTACATTTTGTTTCTTTGGAAAGAATCTTTATTGAAGAGCGAATCTATAAGGATAAGGAATTTGAGGAAGGTGAGACGTTGGAAGCGGTAATTGCTCATGTACATAAGCGTTTGCAACCTTTTTTGCCCAAATTATACCGTGCAGTAACAGATGATGATGTGAAACGTCTGCTTGAAATTAAGATGAAGCGTATTCTAAGGTTCAGTTCCGAAGAAGCCGATCGGTATATACAGGGATTAGAGAGTGAAATAACAGAGGTTAAAAATAATATAGAGCATATTATTCCTTATTCTATTGCCTATTACGAACGGATTAAGGCAAAATACGGGAAAGGCAGGGAGAGGAAGACAGAAATCCGGAATTTTGAGAATATTGAAGCTGCAAAGGTGGTTATTGCCAATGAAAAATTGTATATCAACCGGGAAGAGGGGTTTGTCGGTACTGCATTGAAAAAAGATGAGTTCATCTGCGATTGTTCAGATCTGGATGAGATTATTATTTTTCGGAAAGACGGAAGTTATTATGTCACCAAGGTGGCAGATAAGATTTTTGTCGGCAAAGATGTGCTATACGTGAATGTGTTCAAGAAAAACGATAAACGGACGATCTACAATGTCGTATACCGGGACGGGAAATACGGGGTTTGCTATGTAAAACGGTTTAATGTTACGGGAGTAACCCGGGATAAAAATTATAACCTGACCAAAGGTACTACTGGTTCTAAGGTGCTTTATTTTTCTGCCAATTCGAATGGAGAAGCAGAAGTGATAAAGGTATGTCTGAAGCCTAAACCCAATATTAAGAAATTGGTATTTGAGTATGATTTTGCTGATTTGGCTATAAAAGGGCGTGATTCGCAGGGAAATACGCTATCAAAGAGCGATATTCACAAGATCAGTGTTGTACAAAAAGGAGTTTCAACTCTGGGAGGCCGGAAAATCTGGATGGATGAGGATGTTTTGCGTCTGAATACAGATAATCGTGGTAAATATCTGGGCGAATTCCAGGGAGAAGACCGGATTTTGGTCGTTAATAAAAATGGGACTTATTATACTTCTGATTTCGATCTAAGTAATCACTATGATGATGGGTATCTGCTGTTTGAGAAATTTGAGGCGGAGAAAGTTTGGTCGGCTGTATTCTTTGATGCAGAACAGAACTACTATTATCTGAAACGCTTCCGTTTTGAAGAGTCTTCAAAATTGAATTCTTTTATCGGGGATAATGAAGGTTCGCGTCTGGTTTGCCTGAGCAGTGAGCGTCATCCGCGGTTTGAAGTCCTTTTCGGAGGCCGTTACGAGGCACGTCCGGCCGAAGTGATTGTTGCAGATGATTTTATTGGTGAGAAATCATTTAAAGCCCGTGGAAAACGAATCACTACTTTTGAAGTGAAAGCTATCAGTGAGATTGAACCTTTGGTAAAGGAAGAAGATGAGAATATAAATCAGGAGGTGGAGTTTGAAGTTACCAATCCGGAAGAGATTGCCGCGGAAGAACAGATGAAATTGGATTTCGATCAGACAAGTTTTATGTCCGAATGATGTTCTGGCTATGAAGTATTTTTTAGTCGGTTATATGGCTTGTGGTAAGACCCGGCGGGGCAAACGGATAGCTGAAGAGCTGGGAATCCGCTTTATTGATCTGGATGCTTATATTGTAGAGAGGGAACGTCGTTCTATCCCGGAAATATTCGCTACTCAAGGAGAGGAAGGATTCCGTAACCTGGAAACCCGTTATTTGAGAGAGGTATGTGAATTGTATGAGGAGTTTGTACTTTCGACTGGAGGAGGGACTCCTTGTTTTAATGCCAATATGGAATATATGAATTCACAAGGACAAACTCTTTTTTTGAATACGGATGTTGAGGTGATTGTGGAGCGTTTGATTCACGGAAAACAGAAGCGTCCGATTGTCAACAAGCTGAAAGATGAGGAAATATACGATTTTGTTGTCAGGCATTTGCAGGAAAGACTACCTTTTTACCGGCAAGCGAAAGAAGAGATCAGGTGAGATGTGGCTCACTACTTAAAATGATTATACCATGAGAAAAACGATTTTGATTTTTATTGCATTTATTTTAACTGTTATGACAATTGGCTGTAGTTCAGAAAAGAAAGA
This sequence comes from uncultured bacterium, assembly GCA_905215395.1. GTDB lineage: Bacteria > Bacteroidota > Bacteroidia > Bacteroidales > Marinifilaceae > Odoribacter. The sequence goes on from CAJMQA010000064.1 coordinate 12,648, forward strand.
GGGGCAGTTTCAGACCCAGGATGCTATGGAAAATATTTTAGCCCGGAAAAGTGTCCGGAAATACTTGCCCAGACCTGTAGAAAAAGAGAAACTGGAATTGTTGCTGAAGGCGGGAATGGCAGCTCCCAGTGGTAAAGATGTCCGTCCCTGGTCGTTTATTGTTGTTGATGACAGGGCTGTATTAGATTCTATGGCTGCAGTTTTACCTTATGCAAAAATGTTGAAAGAAGCTCCTATGGCTATAGTTGTGTGTGGAGACTCTACTCAGTCGTCCTATTGGTATCTGGATTGTTCAGCAGCTACCCAGAATATATTGCTGGCAGCGGAGGCTCTGGGCTTGGGAGCGGTTTGGACGGCGACCTATCCTTATCCGGAACGGATGGACGTGGTAAAAAAATACACTGGTATCCCGGATGAAATTAATTCACTCTGTGTGATTCCCGTTGGTTATCCGGCCATGCCTCATAGCCCGAAAGACAAATGGAATCCGGCCAGAATCCATTACAATAAATGGTGATTTAAATAAAAAGTAGATTTAATTTGTCCGGTTCCGGGGATAAAACTGTCGGACCCAGGACGCTTCGTGACGGTCGTGTAAGTTTTTCTCTCATTATCGCGGGAACTCGGACTTCGTCCTCAGACACTCCGCGATGGACATTCAGAAAAACTAACACAGACACTCGTCCTCAGCGTTTTTATGGTCCTCTCAGCT
>CAJMQA010000065.1 GCA_905215395.1 uncultured bacterium
TACCGGCCATCAACTGCCTGTCCGTATTGCGGAAAGAAGCCCTCAGCACAATCTTCTTTCCCTTATCCGTCACCAAAGGATCGACAGCGTATACTCTGGCGGTGTACTGTTTATCATTCCGGGATACTTTGAAATAAACCTCCCGGCCTTTCAAATCTTCGTTCGCATAGATTTCCGGAAGGTTAAATTCAAATTTCAGTATTGAATTATCGACAATATGGGCAATCGGAGTACTGGGCTGCACATAACTTCCCTCACTGACTGAACGGAATCCCATCACCCCATCGAACGGCGCCCGGATTTCAGTCCTGCTGATTTTCACTTTCAACAACTCCATATCTGCCTTCAGCATATTATAATCCGTCTGCAACTGGTCGAACGTCTCCTGGCTGATAGACTCCCGCTTCAATAAGATCCGCTGACGTTCCAGTTTTTCGGATAACAATTTTTCCTGAAACTCCTCCCGTTTTAATTGTGCCTGTAAGTCTGCATCATCCACCTTCAGCAAAAGCTGCCCTTTTTTGACAAAGCTGCCTTCCTGGAAATAAATCCCCCGGACTTTGCCGACAATCTCCGCCACCAGTTCTACCTCTTCATTCGCCCTCAGATTTCCGGTGACAGTATATCCGGAGGTAACGACCGATTTTTTGGCAACAATTCCGCTGACCGGTAATGCCCCCCGGTTTATATTTCCCTGCGCTTTTCCTTCTGTTTTATTACCCGGATTTCCGATCCGCGGGACAACAATCCAGGCTGCAACAGCCACTGGTAAAACTATCAGTAATGATCTTTTCACATACTTATTCATCTTCCGCATTTTAGACTAAAAGATATTAAAACTTAACACCATTTCTTTGACAATGAGAAAGCACCAAAGTTTATACCGCCTGCGTTAACAAAACGTTAAAACCAGTGTTTCCGTTTAAATAACCAGAAACCCAGAAAAGAAAAGGCTGCCGAAATAACAACCACAGTAACCAAACCGTAATTGCTTTCTTCCAGACCGTTCTTTACATTCATCCCATACACACTGGCTACCAGAGTCGGGATCATGATAATCAACGATATAGCCGTCATACGTTTCATAATCACATTCAGGTTATTCGAAATCACCGAGGCAAAAGCATCCATAGTCCCACTGAGAATATCACTGTATATACGGGCAGTATCCTGAGCCTGACGCAATTCGATTTCTACGTCCTCCACCAAGTCAGGATCAAAGAATACCCTTTGTTTTTTTAGATTCTTCAGCTTTATTAACAGATTATCATTTCCTCTTAAAGAAGTGATGAAAAAAACGAGCGATTTCTCAATTTTTAATAAACGTTGCAATTCTGCATTCTGAATCGATTTTTCCAACTCTTTTTCAACAGCACGGCTCTGATTATTGATCTGTTTCAGATATTTCAGATACCACACAGAAGAAGACAAAAACAAGCGGAACAACCAATCCCAATTTTTTTCCACCGACAATTTTTTCCGCTGCATATACCGGATAAAATCAGGTAACATATCTGTTTTATAATGACATACCGTAACAAAATACTCCTCTTTCATGACCATACCCAAAGGCACTGTGATATAAGGAATATCATTCTCTACGTCCCGGTACGGGATACGCAGAATCATCAGGGTCCAGCCATCCTCCTGCTCAATACGCGGACGTTCATCCACGTCCTGTATATCCGAAAGGAAAGCCTCCGGAATCCCCAACTCATTCACTAAGTAAAGATTGTCTTCTGAGGTTGGTACTTCAACATCAATCCAGCAATTCGGCTGCCATACAGCCCGTTCTGCAAACTCCCCGTTGCTATACAAGAATTTTCTCATGACACACCTCCATCCATTACGGACAAAGGCCTGAGAAAACCTTTGCCCCGGTTAATACTCTTGATGATAATCGTCCATATCTGCTGTTATGAATTTTTGCGGTGGCAAAGGTACAAAAAAAGATGAGAGATCAGAGTCCCGTATCAGAAGAAATTCCCAAATCCAGATATAGCGGTAAATGATCGCTATAACCGCCGGTATAGCGGGGACCACGATAAGTAGGAAAAGGTTTGTAACCGAAATACGTTTTGTCTTCTTCCAGCAGGAAAGGGGCAGAAAACACGGACACATGCCGACCGGCCTGCCAGCCACAACGTCCGTTTAGTAGTGAAGAGGAGACGATAATGTGGTCTATCGTTTGCCAGCGTCCCCGGTAACGGTAACTCCCCTCCTCTTTCTTCAGCAGATAGAAACCGGTATTGTACAGCTCCCCGTCTGTAATCTGCTTATCCGGATTTTTTGTCTTCAAAACCTTCTGGGCTTTGGTATTGGCTGTTCCGTTCATATCTCCCATAATCACTACAGCAGCCTGGATATTCAGCCTGAATAGCGAATCGGCTTTTGCACGGAGCACCGAAGCAGCCCTTATACGTCTCCACTCACTTTGTTTCTCCCCTCCGATCATTGAAGGGAAATGGCACACAAAGAAATGCAGGGTATCTTTTCCCAACCGCCCGGAAGCATACAAAATATCCCGGGTACGTATGGTTGTATCTTCGGGGAATGAAAGAGTGAAAAAATCCGATGTCAGTAACTCAAAATAATCCTTGCGGTACAACAAAGCCACATCAATCCCTCTCCGGTCGGGCGAATCCTGATGCACAATCCCGTAATTCGCCCGGGCAAGAATGGTTTTCTGACTCAGGTCGTCCAGAACCGCCCGGTTTTCGACTTCAGCCAAACCGACAAATACCGGCCATTCTCCCTCCCCCGCTTTTTCTATAACGTCTGCCGTTTTCCGCAATTTATCGATATAACGGGCCCGTGTCCAATGTTTACTTCCGCGAGGTGTAAATTCATCATCCGCAGTTGAAGGATCATTACGGGTATCAAACAAATTCTCTGTATTGTAAAACACAATACGGCATTTTTTCTGAGCCAGACCTAAAGTCCAGAAAAAGCACAACAGGATAAGAGCACCCGTTTTCAGCCTGCCAGTTTTCAGAGAATCTCTTTCCGGCGGATTTTTACATAATCTTCCCACGACATATTTTTAAAGGTATCTGAACCGATATAATCCAGAATCATCTCTCCGCGCCTGCGGTCGAGATAATAATACAAACGCTCCATCAATTTTCCATCCTCATCAAAAAGATAGATGGCCGGAACTTTGAGCACCTTATCACTCAAAGCAATCGCCAGTTGATGCAAATTATTATTGGCCACCCCGGCATTAGCGAATTTATGAGTCATAAAAGTCAGTGAATCCCGGGACTGCACATCCAGACGAAGGCAATAAAAATGCTCCTGGGCCAAGGCTGAAAATGTGGAATCGGGAAAAACCAAACGTTCCATCATTTTACAGGAATTATTCCAGGAAGCAGTCAGAAAAAGCAAAATTTTCCGGGGTTCCTGTTTTCTTTTTTCTTCCAGTTGTTTAAAATCCACCCAATATTCCCCAGGCTTCTCTTTCCAATCGGCTTCCGGGGCAAAAACAGCTTCAAAGTCCGGCAGGAAATCATTGATATTCGTAGACTGATTGGCATGCTCGGAAAAATAGACCATAAAACCCTGCATCTTGGGTATATCCATATAACCGGGCACTACCATATTTATTTTTTCAGCGTCCGATAAAAAAACGGTTGTCGGATAAGACAATTTTTCTCCCAACAATTCCAGAGCCAGGCTACTGATGAATTTACCCCCATTTTTAAAAGGTGCATAGATTTTATCCCGGAAAACCAATGTATCTGCAGACTCTGCATTCAATTTCACCGGATAAAAATAGCGGTTGACAAACGAAATCACAACCGGATCGTCATAAGTCGTTTTATCCATCTGTTTACACCATCCGCACCAATCCGTGTACACATCGATCAAATACGGTTTCGGCTGTTCCTTACATAATTTCTCAGCTTCCCCTATCTTCAGCCAGTTTATTTTCTGAGCCTGTCCCGCAAGACTACCCGACAAAATAAATACAAATAAAATGAATCTCATCCAATAGATACCGGTATTCTTCATTTGTTAATTTCATTACCAGGCCCGGCCTGCAACAATTCCCAGTATTCAACAGCCCTCCGCAAATGCGGAATCACTATTGTTCCGCCAACCACATCAGCTACTGCAAACACCTCAAAAAGCTCTTCTGTCGTCACTCCCTGTTCATAACATTTTTCCAGGTGATATTTGATACAATCATCACACCTCAGCACCATAGAGGTGGCCAGTCCCAGCATCTCTTTCACTTTCGCCGGAAGGGCTCCATCCATATAGGTATTGGTATCGATATTATAGATACGCTTTATGACCTTATTATCCGAAGCCAGAATCTTTTCATTCATTTTGGCCCGGTACTCCCTGAATTCTTTTACTTTATCGTCCATTTTATCTGAAAAATTTAAAGATATCATTGACATTTGCCAGAATAAACAAACCGAAAATAAAAATCATTCCGGCAACCTGGGCATATTCCATAAACTTTTCCCCCGGTTTTCTCCTGGTAATTACTTCATACAACAGGAACAAAACATGTCCTCCGTCCAGTGCCGGTATAGGCAATATATTCACCACCGCCAGCATAATGGATATCAAAGCTGTCAGACTCCAAAAAGACTCCCAGTTCCAGTATCCCGGAAATACATTGGCAATCGAAGCCATTCCTCCCACGGATTTATAAGCCGTATCTCCCTGTGAAAACAACAATTTCAATTGTTTAACATAGGATCCCAGCTGCTCTCCTCCCATCTTTATACCGGCAGGTATTGCCTCCCAGAACGAATATTTCCGGGTTGCGTATTCATAAACATCCATATTCAGTAACGGATAGATTCCGAATTTACCGTCTCCTGCCAACACAAACGAATATGAGAGTGTATCTGTCCCCCGTAAAACCCGGGTCTCCACCCGTTTGCCTTTGTTAGCTGCCAGGGCATCCGTAAATTCATCGTAAAAATGGAATTCCTGTCCGTTGACAGCTAAAATCTTGTCTCCCTCACGCATCCCGGCATCATAGGCAACAGAATAATCTGCAAACTGCCGTATTTCTATCCCCTCCACCGGCCAACGCGGCGTCAAAAGAGGGTTAAGCTTAAAACTCCTGGACGACATCTCCAGTAAAGTGGTAATAAAGGTTTCCGGAATAGTCAGAGAAATTTTTTCCCCGTCCCGGATCACCTGAATGGTCTTCGGATGATTCAGCAGAATCTCCGGAATGATATCCCCGAAACGTTCCAGCTCTACATTGTCCAAAGCTATGATCTTATCTCCGTTTTGCATTCCCATATCCCTGAAAACGGTATCACAGACCACACCATAAGTGACATTCTTTGCTGGCAGATAGGATTCTCCCCAGGTAAACAGTATCCCGATATAAATGACAAAGGCCAGTATGACATTCACCATCACCCCACCCAGCATAATCAATAAACGCTGCCAGGCTGGTTTTGCCCTGAATTCCCAGGGTTGAGCCGGTTGTTTCATCTGCTCCATGTCCATAGACTCATCTATCATTCCGGCAATCTTCACATATCCTCCCAGCGGTAACCATCCCATCCCGTACTCAGTCTCTCCCTTTTTAAATTTAAACAGGGAAAACCAGGGGTTGAAGAACATATAAAATTTCTCCACCCGGGTCTTAAACAGTTTAGCAAACAGGAAATGCCCGAATTCGTGAAACAAAACCAGGATAGATAAACTAAGAACAAACTGAACTATTTTTACAAAAATCTCCATATCAAAAAATTATAAATTATAAGTAATCCATGGCTATTTCCCGGCTTATCCGATCCGTTTCAATGTAATCTTCCATTGTAGGACGGGCAACAAAAGCCACCCTATCCATGGTTTTCTCTATCAAATCGGACATTCCGGTGAACGAAAGTTTTTCGTGCAGAAAAGCTTCCACCGCCACCTCATTGGCCGCATTCAGAATACAAGGCATATTCCCCCCCTGGTTCATCGCCTGATAGGCCAATCCCAGATTCCGGAAAGTCTTCCGGTCGGGTTCTTCAAAGGTCAGAGAATGACAGACACTAAAATCCAGACGTCCGAAATCCGCGGCAATCCGTTCCGGAAAGGTTAATGCATACTGAATGGGCAACCGCATATCAGGCACTCCCAACTGAGCCTTCACACTACCGTCGGAATATTGTACCATAGAATGAACGATCGACTGAGGATGCACAACCACCTCAATCTGCTCCGGTTTCATACCGAACAGCCACTTCGCTTCGATCACCTCAAACCCTTTGTTCATCATAGAAGCCGAATCAATTGTTACTTTAGCCCCCATCTGCCAGTTCGGATGTTTCAGGGCATCGGCAGGTTTCACTTTCTCCAGAAAGGTGGTATCTTTTCCCCGGAATGGTCCCCCTGAAGCTGTCAGAATCAGTTTTTCCACCCGGCTTCTACCTTCTCCCATCAGACATTGGAAAATAGCAGAGTGCTCCGAGTCTACGGGTAAAATAGCCACTTTATGCTCCTCAATCAAACCATTGATCAGCTCTCCGGCCACCACCAAAGTTTCCTTATTAGCCAAGGCAATATTTTTTCCCGCCCGGATAGCATTCACGGTAGGAATCAATCCGCTGTATCCGACCATTGCCGTCACTACCAATTCAATCCGGGGGGAAGCCACCACCTGTGCAATAGCCTCTGCCCCGGCATACACTTTAATATCTTCGTGCTGCAAAGCATCCCGTAACAAAGGATATTTCTCCTTATTGGCAATCACAACGCTATCCGGTCGGAATTTCAACGCCTGTTCAACCAGTAAATCCACATTATTATTGGCGGTCAGCACCTCTACACAAAAACGGTCCGGATTGGCCTCTACAACCTGTAAAGTCTGGGTACCGATTGAACCGGTCGAACCTAAAACAGCAATATGTCTCATTATCTTCTAAAAGCTCTCACTTATTTAAACTTAATAAAATTTTCGGGATTCAGGGGATTTCCAGCCCTCCACAATTCAAAATGCAGATGTGGCCCGCTCGATTCTTCTCCCGTATTTCCGACGACTCCGATCACCTCCCCGGCACGTACATAATCCCCCTGTTTCTTCAGTAAAGTAGAATTGTGTTTGTATACAGACACCAGATCATTGGCATGTTGCACTTGTATTACATAACCGGTCTTCACCGTCCAATCCGTAAAAATCACAACTCCGTCGAGCACAGCTGCCACCTTGGAATTTGCCTTGGCTACAATATCAGTCCCGTAATGCCCGGTCTTTTCATCAAAACTATTGGTGACAATACCTTCCACAGGCGGGAAAAAATGATAGTAATCCCGGTTTTGTTCTTTCAATCCCAAAGCCAGATTAAACCGTTCTTTCTCCTCAATGTCAGCGCGGAAGTCCGCTTCCTGCTCACTGAGATGGAACTGGATTGTATCATAACCGCGCCTCAGGGTATCACTTCCCCTCCTTTCACGGATCACAGCAGAATCCCCCCCGCTCAAAATCAATTGCAAAGAAGCCAGGAAACGGTCCCTCTTGGATAACTCTGTTTCCAGCGAATCTACCCGGATTGCATTTTCCACAATCATTTGTCGCATATTCCCATCCGGATATCCCGGAATAAATTCCCGTAAATCAGTAAAAGCAATCAACAGAATAGTCAGGGTAACCAGTATAACCGACAAAACACTCAACGCCATCAGTACATGCAACTGAGATAGTCTGAAATTGAAAATCTCCTCATAGGAAGTCTCATTAATCACCGACAATTTATATTTATACTTTAGTCTTTCCCAGAGTTTTACCTTCTCCTTTGCCATATTCTGAATTTTTTAGCTTTCAAAATTACAATAAAAAATTAATATAGCAATGTAAAAACATCTGTAGCTTATCATCCCTCTCCTGCATACTGTCCGGTATATTCATATACCTTCAAATCGAATTCAGGAAGTACGGCCATGATATGATCAAAAATATCAGACTGTATTTTCTCATACGTGACCCATTCCTGTTTTGCTGAAAAACAGTAAATCTGGATAGGCATTCCGGTGGGTCCCGGCTGCAACTGACGTACCATGTGAGTCATATCGGTATTGATATCCGGATTCGCCTCGATCCAGGCATCCATATAGTAACGGAAAATTCCGATATTGGTCAGTTTACGCTCATCCAATATGGTCATTTTATCCTTGTTAATATTCCCCAGTTTCGTCAGCATCTGGTCTATATAATCTTTTAAAAAAGCTGAAGAAGCATATTTTTCCACTTCTTCATGTGACAGGAAATGCACGGAATGCATGTCTATATTGACGCTTCTCATGATTCTCCTGCCTGCTGATTCCTCCATTCCCCTCCAGTTCGTGAATGATTCCGAAACCAGCTGATAAGTCGGGATGGTGGAAATTGTCATATCCCAGTTCTGTACCTTTACCGTATACAGGTTTACTTCCAGCACAGAACCATTGGCATTGTTCTTATCCATCTGAATCCAATCTCCGATACGGATCATATCGTTGGCTGTCAATTGTATTCCGGCAACAAACCCCAGAATAGAATCCTTAAATATCAATAACAGAACAGCAGCAAAAGCACTCAAACCGACAATCAGGTGTTCCGGGGATTTATTCAGCAATACACTGACGACGGTAATTACAACAACAGTATATAAAAAAACTTTGATCAACTGTATGAAAAAAGTAATGGGGCGATTTTTAGAAACCGGATAACTTTGATAGATTTTGTCGATAGAATTTAACAATGAAGTGATAATAAAAAGGGTCATCATGATTAACCAGATATCTACCAAACGTATTAACAGATTTTTGTGCTCCCAGGTAATGAAAGACAAAACAACATAGGAGGCAATAGGAGGTATCAGAGAGGATAGTTTATTGAAAAAACCTTGCGCATACAGGATATCATCCCAGGTACTCTTAGTCCTTCCTACAATTTTTTTTATTAAAACAGACAGCCATTTTTTAGCAATTATATACAATAATGCAGCAATTATAACAGTAATGGTGATTTTTACAGCAATCCCTTCAGAATTTGTTAAACCTGCCGACTCTGTCCACGCCGTGACTCTGTGTAAAAAAGAAACTGAATCTCTCATAGCTTATTCCGCTTTCTATCTTTTACGATACATTTTTTCAAAAGTATATCGCTATTAAATTTTAGTTAAACACAAAATTCTATTTATATTCAATCGTAAATAAAAGTACTTTTGTTTCAAAGACATAAAAATTAAACTATGAAAAAGTTACTTTCTCTATTTGCATTCTCCTGTCTGCTCTTTGTTCAGGGGATTTTTGCACAATTAAATTTACAGGCACAATTGCCCAAAGATCCGAATGTAGTAGTCGGTAAACTACCGAATGGCATTACCTACTACCTCCGGCATAATGAAGAACCCAAAGAACGGGCTAGTTTTTACATTATCCGGAATGCCGGAGCTCTGCTTGAGAATGACGAGCAGAACGGATTAGCCCATTTTCTGGAACACATGGCCTTCAACGGTACAAAAAATTTCCCGGGTAAAGGAATTATTTCCACTCTCGAAAAATACGGAATCTCTTTCGGAGGAAATATCAACGCTTATACTGCCCACAACGAAACAGTATATAATATCAGCGAAGTTCCGACCAACAACGAAAAATTACTGGACACCTGCCTGCTGGTACTCCACGACTGGTCCTACTACCTGACCCTGGATGAAAAAGAGATTGACGACGAACGGGGCGTGATCAGTGAAGAGTGGAGAACCCGCCGGACTCCGAATTTCCGTATCCAACGTCAAATGTTTCCGGTACTATTCAAAGGTTCACAATACGCTGTCCGGGATGTAATCGGCGACCTGGATGTGATCAAAAACTTTAAATATCAAACCATCCGGGACTTCTATCACAAATGGTACCGTACAGACCAGGAAGCCATTGCCATTGTCGGAGATTTCGATGTGGCTAAAATGGAACAAAAGGTAAAAGAGATTTTCTCTTCTATCCCCGCCATAAAAAATCCGGCTCCGCGTCCGTTCTTTGAGATCCCGGAACATGACGAATTATATTACTGTTTAGCTACCGACAAAGAGGTACAAACCTCTTCTGTAGCTATCACAACTATCTTCCGGGAAGTTCCGGCAGAACAGAAAAATACGGTTGCTTATCTGAAAGACAATCTGATCAATTCATTCTATAACAGCATGATTGCTGGGCGAATCAGCGAACTGATGCAAAAAGGGAATCCGCCTTTCATCAGAGGTGGTATCGGTATCGGAGGCTTGGTGAGAGGTTACTACGCTTACAATATTTCGGCAGTGGCTAAACCCAATCAGGAAGATATCGCCCTGGAAGCTATTCTGACAGAAAATGAAAGAGTAAAAAGATTCGGTTTCACGGAAAGTGAATTGGAAAGAGTAAAAACCAATATGCTCGTAGGTCTGGAATCTGCCTATAAACAAAAAGATAAAACGAACAATGAAGATTACATCGAGGAAATGCAAAGTAATTTCCTGACAAACGAACCCATTGTAGATTTCGAAGATTACTATACGATTGCCAAACAACTGATTCCTACCATCACGGTAGACGAAGTTTCAGCAAAAGCAAAAGAATTCAATACCGAAAAAAACCGCACAGTCGTTATTTCCGGTCCGTCTGAAAATGCAAAACACCTGACAGAAGCAGAGGTTAAAGCCATCATGGACAAAGTAGCCAAATCCAATATCGAGCCGTACAAAGACGAAGTCAGCGATGCTTCTCTGATCAGCGAAGAGTTGCCGGGTTCTAAAATTGTTGCTACCAAACAATTACCTCAGTTCAATGCAGTAGAATGGACTTTGGCCAATGGGGCAAAGGTTGTTTTCCGCAAAGCCGATTATGAGAAAGATGCAGTAAGCCTGGCATCCTATAGTAAAGGAGGAACCTCACTGTATGACGTAGATATGCTTGCTTCTGCTCAGAATGCAGCAGGATTTGTCGGCGCATACGGACTGGGAGATTTTGATGCCATTACTTTGAAGAAATTGCTCACAGGTAAAATGGCTTCCTGTAGTGTATCCATCGGCGGTTTGTCTGAATCGGTTAGCGGAGGTTCAACCCCTCAGGATTTCGAAACAATGCTTCAATTACTGTATCTGCGTTTTGAAAAACCCCGTTTTGACAAAGAGGCACACGAAGCACTGATGAGCAGAAACCGGGCTTCCATTGCTAACATGGAAAAAAATCCCCAGAAAATCATGGGCGACTCTATCAAAATGATCATGAGTAACTACAGCCCGAGAACTCTTTTGATGAATGAAAAATACCTGGATCAGATCAGTCTTGAAAAAATCGAGCAGGTTTACCGGGATCGTATCAAAGATGCCAGCGATTTCACCTTCTTTATTGTAGGAAATATTGATGAAGCAACGGTAAAACCCCTGGTTGAAAAATACATCGGTTCCCTGAAATCATACAACCGGAAAGAAAACTGGAAAGACAATCACGTAAGAGGTCCGAAAGGCAAAACTGAGAAAGTGATCGAACTGGAACTGGAAACTCCCAAAGCCACAGTCATCACCAACTTCTCTAAGGATATGAAATACAGCGTGTACAATAGCATTTGCAACAACATCCTGAAAGGAATCCTGGATTTGAGATACACTGAAAACATCCGTGAAAAAGAAGGTGGTACCTATGGTGTAGGCGTTCAGGCAGGTTCTTCCCGTGAGCCTTACTCCAGCTATAGCATGACTATGAGCTTTGACTGTGATCCGGCCAGAGCTGCCCACCTGAAATCCCTGATCTATGCAGAGCTGGACAAAATCATGCAGGAACCTCCGACACAGGAAGAGATGAATAAAGTGGTCTCCAACATGAAAAAAGATGCGGAGCAATCCAAAAACCACAATAGTTATTGGTTAAATGCTATTTACACTTATTATGTAAGCGGCATTAATCCGGACGATCCTAAAAATTTCGATAATATTGTTAATAAGGTAACAGGAAAAGACATCCAGAAATTTGCAAAAAGCCTGTTTAAAGGTGCAGATGTGGTAGACATGACTTTCAAATCAAAGTAATAATCCTTTTCTGAAAAATCCCGGGGTAATCCCGGGATTTTTTTTATATATTTACCCCCTGAAAGTGCGTCATTAAAAACTCTAAACACTCAAATTATGTCACAACAGAAAATAAACTTTGCCATTCCGTTAGCTTTTGTCGGAATGATGTTTTTTGCGCTTGGATTCGCTTTGGGAATCAACTCCTTTCTTATACCTGTGCTAAAAGGGACATTATCGCTTCCGTCCGGAGTTGCCTATCTTTTACTGGCAGCAACCTTCGTTCCGTTTCTGATCTTCGGCTATCCGGCATCGAAAACAATAGCAAAAATCGGTTATAAAAAGACAATGGCTCTTTCTTTCCTGATCTTTGCCGCCGCTTTTGTCCTATTTGTTTTTTCTGCCAAACAGGAAAGTTTCAGCTTGTTTTTATTGGCTTCATTTATCAGTGGAGCCGGAAATGCCTATCTGCAAGCTTCCGTGAATCCCTACATTACCATTTTGGGGCCTATCGAAAGCGCTGCCAAAAGAATGAGTATTATGGGTATTTGCAACAAATTGGCCTGGCCCGTTGCCCCACTGTTTTTTGCGCTTTTAGTGGCAGACCAGACCAATGTCCAGATTTCTGATCTGTATTTGCCATTCTATATTATTATTGCAGTTTTCCTATTGCTGGGCCTGATCTCCCTGATGGCTCCCCTTCCGGAAGTAACTGCTGCCGGAGAAGATGATTCCAGCGTTGAAGATTGCCCATATGCAGCCAATAAAACTTCAATCTGGCAGTTTCCTCACCTTCTGTTAGGAGCCTTAACCCTGTTTATCTATGTAGGGGTCGAGACCGTATCATTGGCCACTGCAGTAGATTATGCCAAAGCATTGGGACTGGAAAACCCGGATTTCTATGCCTGGATTCCCAGCATCGGAATGGTTCTGGGTTATATTTGCGGAATTATTCTGATCCCGAAATACCTGACTCAGGATATGGCGATGCGTATTTGCGCCTGCATCGGAATCGCCGGATCCCTGGCTATTGTTTTATTGCCTGGCGCTATCTCCATCTGGGCGATCTTCCTGA
>CAJMQA010000066.1 GCA_905215395.1 uncultured bacterium
GGGGCTATTATCGGTGCTACTCCCCAGGATTTCAAATTCAAAGGAGAAGATACATTACTAATCATCGGGCACAAAAACACGATCCGGGAAAAAGTAATCATCAACCGTGGCACCAATACCCTGGATAGTACAATTATCGGAAACAGTAACTTTCTGCTGGAAGGTGTACATCTGGCACACGATACCCATTTAGGAGACAACTGTGTATTAGGAAACGGAGCAAAAACAGCCGGTAATTGCATCGTAGACAATCATGCAATATTAGGTAGCGGAGTCATTCTGAAACATGGATGCCGGATCGGAAGCTGGGCATTAGTACGGGACGGATGCAGAGCCAATAAAGACGTACCGCCTTATATAGTCGCCGCACACAATCCGATCACCTACTACGGTATTAATGCAGTCATCCTTGCCAAAGATGGACATATTACAGATAATGTCATAGACAATATAGCCAAATGTTATCGCCAGATATACCAATGCGGTACCAGTCTGGAAAATGCTCTCCACAGAATCAGGGAGATCATTCCTCTCAGTCCGGAAATCACCTATTTGCTCGAATTCATCGAACACTCTTCCAAAGGTATTATCGGAGTTCATATGTAAATTCAGCCAATATGCCGGGATTGGTTTCCCGGCATATTTTCTATTTACCGAACTCAATTATTCATAGCCGATGACACTCCTGCCTGAAAAACAGCTTCATATAGAGAGCCAAAACGTTTAATCACTTCAATGTAATGTTTCAGATCTTTTGCCTGTGGAATCTTACCGGAAGCATTGTAAAATGCTCTGATCTCATCCAATAACATCTCATTGGTGAACTTAGAGGGCCGGGGAACACATTTAATATTCAGCACATTAAATATTTGTTCCATCTCTGTAATCGTGATAGAATCTTTTCCGGCAAAAAATTCTTCCAGGGCTTGTGGTTTCAAATTCAGTAATTCTGCTAAAGTCTCCTCATTTTTTCCAAGTTTCCTCATCGCTTCCATTACCGTCCGGCGGATACCAAAAGGTTTGGTATTCCGTCTCCTTTTTTTCAGCGTACTGATCTTAGTCGAGACTTGCTCAAAACCTAAATATTCCAATAATCCTGGCCACGTATTACATTTAAACGCATGTAAATAATCATATATCGGTGATAATTCTCCTAAAGAAAAATCTTTATAAGTCGGAAGACGATCCCGGGTTTTCACAAACTCCTGTAATTCTTGCCGTAATCTTTCTTTTTCTTCCAAATTA
The DNA here is from genome assembly GCA_905215395.1 of uncultured bacterium. Taxonomy (GTDB): domain Bacteria; phylum Bacteroidota; class Bacteroidia; order Bacteroidales; family Marinifilaceae; genus Odoribacter. The sequence continues at coordinate 1,246 of CAJMQA010000066.1, forward strand.
TCAGAAACAATAATTTGGGATTCAGCATTCAAAGCCACATCACAGGCGCCTCTAAAACTCCCATAACGGTTCCGCATCATTTGATAATCCTTATTGGTAACATCCTTTGGACGAGGACATCTTCCGGTATTGCCATAAAAATTTCGAATTATCTCCAATAATGATTCATCAGATCTTTGTTTGGGCATAAATAAAATTATTTATTATTGTGCCTGTAAATTTATAAATTTCTGAACACATATATATAATCTTATCAACTTTTTTACTACAAAAACAACAATTAGTATAAACATACTAGTTAAAAAACAAATAATTTAAATATACAATTATATGAAATATATAAACATATATACTAAAAATAATATTAAATTATAAGAAATATCACAAAACTTTCAATATATATTTAATTAATAACAAATAATACAATTAACTGATAACAAATAAATTACAACACAAAAAAACACCAAATATCCATATTCTAAATAAAGCATACACATTAATATCATGTCAATTACAATTAACATGATATCAAATTTCAATACAAATATCTATAATTTCATCTTAGAAAAGAGAAGCAAACCTCCGTTAACATTTGTATTCCTACAGATATTGCTCTTTCATCAGGAGCCATCCTGGGATTATGCAAAGGAGGCATTTCCTGGATTTCAGGCGGACATACTCCCAATGTCCAGAATACTCCCGGCAATTTTTCCAGATAAATCGCGAAATCTTCTCCTAAAGTAAGAGGAGCCGAAGCAACAATTTGGTTGACCAGAGGTAATCCCGCCGCAATTTTTTTTACTCTTTCCGTCATTTGCAGATCATTCACCAAAGGAGGCAGTCCGTTCCAAGACATATTGGGAACAAAATTACACCCATACAAATCGCAAATGAGCGGTGATTTTTCGTAAATTAATTGAAAAATATGATGCCTGAGTTTATCATCATGTGTACGCACAGTCCCCATCACCTCTACTTTATCAGGAATGACATTATTAGCCGTCCCTCCATGTATGGAAGTGATCGACAGAACTGCCGGAATCAAAGGATCCCGGAATTTAGTAATAATTGTCTGGTAATATTGTATCAAAGCAGAAGCAGCCAGTATAGGATCTGCCCCCAGCTGGGGCATAGCTGCATGTGTCCCCTTTCCTTCTATGGAGAAGATAATATTATCAGAAGAAGCAAAAAAAGCTCCTTCCCGGATTCCTATTGTACCTACAGGCAGACCAGGAAAAATGTGTTGTCCGAAAATCGCCTGCGGAACAGGCTCCTCCAGCAAATATGGCAATAACAACCGGGCTCCCCCGGGACGTTTTTCCTCGCTGGGCTGAAACAATAATTTTACGGTTCCTTTTAATTCTTTCTCTCTTTCCTTTAAGATCAAAGCAGCCCCCAACAACATTGCCATATGCATATCGTGTCCGCAAGCATGCATAACGCCATGGTTTTTAGAACAATATGACAAACCTGTTTCTTCATTGACTTTCAGTGCATCCATATCTGCCCGCAAAGCGATACAAGAAGTACCCTCTCCGATTTTTGCAATAATTCCGGTCTCGTATTTCCGATAAGGAATATGATATTCCTCCAGTATCTCCGCAATGTATTTTTGTGTCTCAAATTCCCGGGTTGAAACTTCCGGATAAGCATGTAAATGCCGTCGGAATGTAATCGCTTTTGAAATCACCTTTTCTTCGTTCATGGCAAAACTATCTGATTTTTATACAACACTCCTCCAGACTATCAATGATTGCCAAAGACTCAACATGCACCCCTCTCATACGTAAAAGCTCCCCTCCTTTCTGAAAAGCTTTCTCTATGATAAACCCCATACCTACCAATTCAGCACCGGCTTGTGTGATCAGATCCATCATCCCGTTAGCAGCATTTCCATTAGCCAAAAAATCATCAATAAATAAAATCCGGTCATCAGGCGTCAGAAAATCCCGGCTGATACATACCTCATACTCCTGATCTTTCGTAAAAGAACGTACCGTCGTAGAAATCATATTTTCCATGGTCCTCGGCCTTTTCTTCTTAGCAAAAACTACCGGAACCTCCATCAGATACCCAACCATAATGGCAGGCGCAATCCCGCTAGCCTCTATGGTCATCACCTTGTTGAACCGGATTCCTGCGAAACGACGAACAAACTCTACAGCTATGGACTTCATCAAGACCGGATCCATCTGATGATTAATAAAGCTGTCAACCTTCAGAATTCCTCCGGGAAAACATCTCCCATCTTCCAATATCCTTTTCTTTAAGACTTCCATAGTACTTTTTTCAATGAAAGAAAGACAGGGAGGCCAAACCTCCCTGTTACTTTTACTATTATTTATTTGTCTGTTCTTCCACCCATTTTCTGGCATTTACAAAAGCCATGATCCACGGACTTACCTCATCCGTTTCCCGGCCTTCAGCATAATACGCCCAATTCCAGGGAAAAGTAGAACGTTCCAGATGAGGCATCATGGCCAGATGGCGACCATCCTTACTACAGATGGCAGCCGTTGCAAACGGAGAACCATTCGGATTGGCCGGATATACATCATAACTGTATTTCACCGGAATAGCATATTCACCTTCAGCATAAGGCAAACTGAATTTTCCTTCTCCGTGAGCAATCCAAACTCCCAGACGGCTACCGGCCAAAGATTTCAACATCACAGAATCATTGGGCTGTATGGTTACATTCACAAAGCCCGACTCCAGTTTATGCGAATCATTGTGCAGCATTTTCGGCATTTCCTGATGCTCCGGATAAATCAGTCCCAATTCCACCATCAACTGACAACCATTACAAATACCTATACTCAGAGTATCCTTACGTTTATAGAAATTTTCCAGTGCCAGACGTGCCTTCTCATTAAATTTAAAAGCTCCGGCCCAGCCTTTAGCTGATCCCAAAACATCAGAATTTGAAAATCCTCCGACAAAAGCTATCATATTAACATCCTCCAGAGTCTCCCGTCCACTAATCAGGTCGGTCATATGTACATCCTTCACATCAAAACCAGCCAGATGCAAAGCCCAGGCAGTCTCACGCTCGCACTGACATCCTTTTTCCCGGATCACAGCAGCACGAATTCCTGATTTTGTCCCGCGGTTCAGCTCCAGTCCCATATCGACCAGTTTCCCGGTAAACTCTTTCGGGAATTTATATTTCAGCTCATTGTGCTTATAGCTCTGATATCTTTCCAAAGCCTTATCTTCCCCACTCTGACGACGGTCGAGCAGATAAGAAGTTTTGAACCAAAGATCACGCAAAGAGGCAATATCCAGAGACCAGGAGGCTTTATCTTTCTTTATATTCAATGTTCCTGCTTTTCCCGGTTTTCCCAAAAAGCCATAAGCAACACCGGCTTTATCCAATACGGCAGCCACTTTTTTAGCATCCTTATCAGCAATTTGAATCAGTACTCCCGGATTTTCTGCAAACAAAATCCTGATAATATCTTTTTCTGCCAGGAAAGAAAAATCTACATCCAATCCCAGGCGATTATCAGCAAAACACATTTCCAGCAGGGCAGTTACCATACCTCCTGCAGAAATATCGTGCCCTGCAAGTATTATCCCTTCCCCAACCAACTGTTGTATAGCGGTAAAAGCTTTTGCAAAATACTGACTATCCTTTACATCAGGAACCTCTTTCCCTACCTTATTCAGCACCTGAGCAAAACTGGAACCTCCCAGTTTCAATTTATCGAAAGAGAAATCAACATAAACAATTTCTGTAGCCGGATCATTTTTCAATAGCGGAACCGCAATTTTCCGAAAATCAGATACTTCCCCGACGGTAGAGATAATCACCGTTCCGGGGGCATATACTTTCTTATCCCCATACTTCTGGGTCATAGAAAGCGAATCTTTACCTGTTGGAATGTTTACTCCCAGTTCAATTGCAAAATCACTGGCAGCTTGCACAGCCTGATACAAACGGGCATCTTCACCTGCATTACGGCAGGGCCACATCCAGTTTGCTGAAAGGGACACCCCCTTCAATCCTTTTTCTATCGGAGCCCAAACCAGATTAGTCAGTGCTTCTGCAATAGCCAATCGTGATCCGGCAGGAGCATTTGCCATAGCGGCTACCGGAGCATGTCCGATAGAAGTGGCTATACCACGGTGTCCGGTATAATCCAGGGCTACAGCCGCAACATCACTCAAAGGCAAATGTAAAGAACCTATACATTGCTGACGGACAACGCGCCCTGATACGGAACGATCCACCTTATTCGTCAACCAGTCCTTTGAAGCAACAGCCTCAATCTGCAGTACCTGTTCCAGATATTCCTCCAACTTATCAACAGAATACTCCAGCTCAGTATATTTTTCCTTTACAGTCTTATCTTCCATAACTGTTTTCGGAGGATTTCCAAACATATCTTTCAGTTCCAGATCAATCGGTTTTTCCTGAGTCTCCGCATTCTCAAAGGTAAAACGATGATCTCCGGTCGTCTCCCCGATGACATACATCGGAGCCCGTTCACGCTCAGCAATACGCTGCAATTCAGATACATTCTGCTCTTTCATCACCAATCCCATGCGTTCCTGGGATTCATTTCCTACAATTTCTTTTGCAGATAAAGTCGGATCGCCAACCGGCAGTCTTTCCATATGGATCATACCACCGGTTTCTTCCACCAATTCAGACAGACAGTTCAAATGTCCGCCGGCACCATGGTCATGAATAGAAACAATCGGATTAACTTCACTTTCAGCCATAGCCCGGATAGCATTACATACCCGTTTCTGCATCTCAGGATTGGAACGTTGTACAGCGTTTAGCTCAATAGCTCCGGCATATACCCCGGTATCGACAGAAGACACGGCACCTCCCCCCATACCGATCCGGTAATTATCACCTCCCAGCAATACGACTTTATCCCCAACTTCCGGAGTAAATTTCATGGCTTGTTTGCGGTTACCAAAACCGACCCCCCCAGCTTGCATGATTACCTTATCATACCCATAAGTCTTACCATCTTCTTCATGTTCAAATGTCAACAGAGAACCGCAAATCAAAGGTTGTCCGAATTTATTTCCGAAATCAGAAGCTCCGTTTGAAGCTTTTATCAGAATATCTTCAGGAGTCTGATACAACCATTTCCGGGGATCAATTTTTTGTTCCCATTTCCGGGAAGCCTCCAAGCGCGGATATGAAGTCATATAGACCGCTGTTCCCGCCAAAGGCAGGGACGCCTGTCCTCCGGCAATACGGTCGCGGATTTCCCCACCTGTACCGGTTGCCGCACCATTAAAAGGTTCAACCGTTGTCGGAAAATTATGGGTCTCAGCCTTCAATGAAATGACCGTATCAATTTCACGGGTTTCAAAAAAATCCGGTTTATCATGAGTATGAGGAGCAAACTGTACTGCTTGCGGACCTTCAATAAATGCACAATTATCCTTATAAGCAGAAACAATCCGGTTCGGATTTTCCTGGGATGTTTTTTTAATCAATTTGAAAAGAGTGCTTTCTTTTTCTTCTCCATCAATGATAAAAGTTCCATTGAAAATTTTATGACGACAATGTTCTGAGTTCACCTGTGAAAAACCGAACACCTCTGAATCCGTCAACTTACGCCCCAATTTTTCAGCCAAACCTTCCAGATAAGCAATCTCATCAATATTCAACGCCAGACCTTCCTGTTTGTTATAAGCCCGGATATCCTCTATATAAACAACCGGATCCGGCTGTTTATCAATGGTAAATATATGCTGATCCAGCCCTTTATAAAATGCCTGCAACATCGGGTCGAAAGGTGCTTTTTCATTATCCGTCCTCGCAAACTCTTCTATACGTAAAATTCCGGTAATCCCCATATTTTGGGTAATTTCCACAGCATTAGTACTCCAGGGAGTAATCATCTCACGACGCGGACCTACAAAAAAACCTTCCAGTGTTTTTCCGCTGACTTTGCGGGCACCACTAAACAACCATTCTAACTTACTGATATCAAGAGGATTTTCGGACGTCTGATAATGTACGGCATATACCGTGGCGTCCTTTTGATAGAAAACTATAGTCATGCTTTATATAAAATTTATTTCACGTGATTAAAAGCACACAAAGATAATATTTTCAATACTAATTTCCTGCAGATAAAACAGATTTTCACAGAAACTTTTCAATCCATTTTAATCTTCCACAGAAAAAACAGTATCAACTGAAATAAAGTTTATTTCCTATTCCAAGGTTTTGCTGAATAATACTCTTTTCCATTTTTCCAATCCGGATCACAATTTTGCCGGCTCCTTACATAAATAACAATAGGGAGTATTTCCCGGATTACTGTTTTTACTTTCAGCTCTCTTGTCTAATGATTTATGCTTAAATCAATCAGATATATTAAAAAAAATAATACCTTTGCCGCTCATGTAAAAGTGCTTATGAACACACAATTAGAAACCGCAATTACCGCAGCCCTTCAGGCCGGCGAAGAGATTTTAAAAATATACAACGACCCGCATTCTGATTTCGGGATAGAACGTAAAGCAGATAATTCCCCTCTGACTATTGCAGACCGTAAATCCAATGAGGTAATCATGTCTTACCTGGAAAAGACACCCTTTCCCATCATCAGTGAAGAGAACAAAGCTACAGATTACAGTATCCGGAGACAATGGAAAACAGTATGGATCGTAGACCCTCTGGACGGAACAAAAGAATTCATTAAACGTAACGGAGAATTCACGGTAAATATTGCTTTAACAGAAAACAGTATCCCGGTTTTGGGAGTTATATATATTCCCGTCAAACAAATCCTTTATTTCGGAACCACGGATACCAAAGCTTATAAGGCAGAAAATATCGTTTCATCAACCCCGCTTCAAGAAATAGAAAAACGGGCTATCATGCTTCCCCTGGACCATACTCATCCGGGCTGTATTGTCGTCGCTTCACGTTCACATATGAACCCAGAAACAGAAGATTTTATCAGGCAATTACAGGAAAAATTCTCCCCGGTAAAACTAGTTTCTATCGGCAGTTCCATTAAAATCTGTTTGGTTGCAGAAGGTTGTGCGGATATCTATCCCCGCTTTGCACCAACTATGGAATGGGATACTGCCGCAGGCCATGCTATTATTAAGGCTGCCGGCAAAGAATTATACCAGCAAGACGGGAAAACTCCCCTGACATATAACAAAGAAAATTTACTGAACCCCTGGTTTATTGTAAAATGATCTATTGACATGACAAAGAATATTTATCCGATTTTTGAGAAAATGCTGCAACGGGAAGACCGCGAAGCTTTATTGCAACAAAAAGGTATTATGATTTGGTTTACGGGGCTTTCCGGTTCCGGGAAAAGCACTCTGGCCATAGCTTTAGAAAGGGAATTATACAAACGGGGGATTCTATGCCGTATTCTGGATGGAGACAATATCCGGAGCGGAATCAACAATAATCTGGGCTTTTCAGAAGCCGACCGTACGGAAAACATCCGCCGTATTGCAGAAGTATCCAAGCTATTTGTAGATTGTGGAATTGTCACTCTGGCCGCTTTTATCAGTCCCACCCATACTATTCGTCAAATGGCAGCGCATATTATAGGAGAAAAGGACTTTCTGGAAATTTTTGTCAGTACTCCCATCGAAGAGTGTGAGAAACGGGATGTGAAAGGCCTTTATGCCAAAGCCCGACGCGGAGAAATCAAAGACTTCACTGGCATTTCCTCTCCTTTTGAAGCTCCGGAGCATCCTTTTATATCAATCGATACCTCCAGGCAATCTCTGGAAGAATCGGTAAAAATACTGATGAATGCCATCATTCCCCGCATTAAATTTGCAGGCAAATAAACCTTTCACACAAAAGATAGTATTCAATTGTAAATAAAAAATATATGTCCGAGTATAAATTAAGCCATTTAAAAGAGCTGGAAGCAGAATCCATTCACATCATCCGTGAAGTGGTGGCAGAGTTTCAAAATCCGGTGATGCTCTATTCCATCGGGAAAGACTCTTCCGTGATGGTTCGTTTAGCAGAAAAAGCTTTTTATCCGGGAAAGGTACCTTTTCCTTTAATGCATATTGACTCCAAGTGGAAATTCAAGGAGATGATTGAATTCCGGGATAAATATGCCCGGGAAAATAACTGGGACCTGATTGTGGAATCAAATATGAAATGTTTCCACGAAGGTGTTGGTCCGTTTACACACGGTAGTAAAGTACACACCGACCTGATGAAAACCCAAGCACTATTACATGCTCTGGACAAATATAAATTCGACGCAGCTTTTGGCGGTGCCCGGCGCGACGAAGAAAAATCCAGAGCCAAAGAACGTATTTACTCTTTCCGGGATAAGTTCCATCAATGGGATCCGAAAAATCAACGCCCGGAATTATGGAACCTCTATAATTCACGTGTCCATAAAGGAGAATCAATCCGGGTATTTCCTCTCTCCAACTGGACAGAATTAGATATCTGGCAATATATTCGCATGGAAAATATACCCATCGTTCCTTTATATTTTGCAAAAGAACGTCCGATTGTCGAAATCGACGGAAATCTGATTATGCCTGACGATGAACGTCTGCCGGAACAATATCGCGAAAAAATCCGGATGCGGAAAGTACGTTTCCGTACCTTAGGCTGCTGGCCACTGACCGGAGCCGTAGAATCAGAGGCTGATACCATTGAAAAAATTGTGGAAGAGATGATGACTACGACAAAATCAGAACGTACCACACGGGTCATAGACTTCGACCAGGACGCCAGCATGGAACAGAAAAAAAGAGAAGGCTATTTCTAAAGGTTTAAAGGTAAAGGTAAAATGGAAAAATTAAATATAAAGGAATTTCTGGATCAGGATGAAAAGAAAGACCTGTTAAGGCTATTAACCGCCGGATCAGTAGATGACGGCAAATCAACTTTAATCGGCCGTCTGCTTTTTGACAGTAAAAAATTATATGAAGACCAGCTGGATGCACTGGAAAGAGACACTAAACGTTACGGTAATGCAGGTGAAAATATCGATTACGCTTTGTTGCTAGACGGGCTGAAAGCAGAACGGGAACAAGGAATTACCATAGACGTAGCCTACCGTTATTTTTCTACCAACAAACGTAAGTTCATCATAGCCGACACTCCGGGACACGAGCAGTACACCCGGAACATGATCACCGGAGGTTCTACCGCCAATCTGGCTATTATATTAGTAGATGCCCGCACCGGCGTTATCACCCAAACCCGCCGGCATACTTACCTGGTTTCTCTACTGGGGATTAAGCATGTCGTACTGGCTGTAAATAAAATGGATCTGGTAGATTACAATCAGGAAGTTTTCGACAAAATTGTCAGCGAATACCGACAATTTGCCACCCCTCTGAATATTCCGGATATCACCTGTATCCCACTCTCTGCACTGAAGGGAGATAACGTTGTAGAATTATCTGAAAACATGAAATGGTATACAGGAAAACCCTTGTTAGAGTTCCTGGAAACCGTCCATATCGGCAGTGATAAAAATTTTGAGGACTTCCGTTATCCGGTACAATATGTACTCCGTCCAAACCTTGACTTCCGGGGATTCAGTAGTACGGTGGCTTCAGGCATTGTACGCAAAGGAGACGAAGTTATTGCTTTACCTTCCATGAAACGTTCACGTATAAAATCCATCGTTACTTATGACGGGGAGTTGGATTTTGCTTTTCCCCCTCAGACCGTCACTATAACCCTGGAAGACGAAATAGATATTTCCAGAGGAGAAATGCTGGTACATCCGGATAATCTTCCGATTGTATCCCGAAACTTTGAAGCCATGCTAGTCTGGATGGATGAAAAACGCATGGATCCGGAAGAACAGTTCTTTATCAAGCATACTACCAATCTGGCAAGGATAAAGATTGACAAGATCCGTTATAAAGTGAATGTCAATACCATGGAGCAATCTCCGGCTCAAGCCCTTGAACTGAACGAAATAGCCCGAGTAATTTTCAGTACCGGAAAACCTCTTTTCTTTGATCCGTATAAAAAAAATAAAAACACAGGAGCTTTTATTTTGATCGATCCGATTACCAACAATACCTGTGCGGTAGGTATGATTATTGATAAAGCCAAAATGAAAGACATGCAGGAATTGGAAATTCCTGAAATCAACCTGCAAAAACTCGGTATCGGTGAAGAACATTTCAAAGCAATTGAAAAAGTAATCCAGGAATTGAACCGGCAAGGAATTGCTGTAAAGATAAAATAAAGGAAAACAATAGAGCAATAAATACAAATGGGGGTACTAGAATTTCAAAAATTACCGGTCAATACTTTAGTCGGAGCAGACTGGAAAACATTCCGAGGAATCACTAAAGGTCAGAAAATAGACAAAAAATACCGGACAAAATATCATTTAACCCGGGCTGTTTGCTGGCTGCTAAGTTCTTTAAAACCCATACAGGATCGAAGATATAATAAGAGACTCAAGGAGTTACCAATGAATACAGAACCGGTATTCATTCTGGGACATTGGCGTAGTGGTACCACCTTCGTACATAATGTACTGGCACACGATAAACACTTCGGTTATACCACAACTTATCAGACTGTTTTTCCGCATCTGATGATGTGGGGACAACCTTTTTTTAAAAAGACAATGGCCTGGCTGATGCCGGACAAACGTCCTACGGATAACATGGAGTTAAATGTAGATTTACCGCAAGAGGAGGAATTTGCTTTATCAAACATGATGCCTTGTTCCTATTACAATTTCTGGTTCTTACCGCAAAACATGCTGGACTATTGTGACCGTTTTCTGACGATGCAAACAGCCAGTCAGGAAGAACAGCGCATCTTTAAAGATACCTTTACAAAATTGATAAAGATATCTTTATGGAACACCAAGGGAAAGCAGTTCCTATCCAAGAATCCTCCACATACCGGAAAAATAAAAGAGATTCTGGAAATGTTTCCCAATGCCAAATTTATTTATCTGATGCGTAATCCTTATACAGTTTTTGAATCTACCCGTAGTTTTTTCAATAACACCATCCTCCCACTGCAATTGCAAAATATCACGCCTGAAGAGATGGAAAAGAATATTCTCGAGGTATATTCCCGCTTGTATCATAAATATGAGGAGGATAAAAAACTGATTCCTGCAGGTAATCTGATAGAAATCAAATTTGAAGATTTTGAAGCCAACGCTTTGGAAATCACTGAAAAAATCTATCAAACTCTTTCCATTCCCGGATTTGAAGAAGCCAAATCCGATATTTCAGCCTATCTGAATAAAAAAAAAGGATACAAAAAAAATGCTTACCAATACGATCCCCGAACAGTTGAACTAGTCGAAAAACACTGGGACTTCGCTTTAAAGCAATGGGGATACACCCTGGATTAAAAAATGCCGGAAGTTTAAAACTTCCGGCATTTTTTATTACACTCTAAAAGTAGAATTAAATCGGTTATATTCAGCGTTCCGGAGTTTATTGTCTTTCGAACGGGTTCCCGTCTACGGTTTTGTATGCCTGCCGTTCACTAACCTCCTATACTCTCACACAAGGCTTTCCCACAGAACGTCGGTTGGGCGTTCCGGCAGGCCAACAAAATACGCAGACTACCACCATGTTCTTCAGGCAATAAACTCCTTCACTCTCAGACTCAGATCACTTTTCAAGATTGCTCTGACAGAGGTTTTGGGGATAAAGCTGAGAGGATCATAAAACCACTAAGGACGAGTGTCAGTGTTAGTTCTTCTGAACGTCCATCGGGGTGTGTCTGAGGACTGTAAGTCCGAGTTCCCCCGATAGTGATAGAAAAACTTACACGACCGTCACGAAG
>CAJMQA010000067.1 GCA_905215395.1 uncultured bacterium
CGGGCATTGTAATCGGCTTTCATACGGGTGGTGTAGCGTTCATAGTCAGAACCATAGGTAAGTCCGTTATTTTTCATATATCCAAGACTACCGTAAAAAGCAAAGCGGTCAGTTCCACCATTGATATTGAGGTTATATTCTTCGCGGAACCCATTGCGCAGGCCATGGTCGCGCCAGTTGTCCGGGCGGATGGTATAGTCCTGACCATTGTAAGTAATGATTTTTCCAAGAGTCGCATTGGGATTTAAACGTCCGTTCTCGCCGATGAGTGCTTGGCCTTCGGGTACGGTGTAAACGATGTAACCCAGACCTCCTTCATTGGTATTCTTGCCTAGCGCTTCATTGGCCTTAACGTAAGCTTCAGAAGTACTTTCGTTGCCTGAACGCCGGTAATAATTGTAAAGTGCCAGATAGTAGGCTTCGTAGTATTGTCCGGGATCGCTGATATAGTCGTAGTTGACTCTGCCATCTGTGTTGACCCCCCATTTGGCGTCGAAAGAGATGGTTGATTTACCTTTGCTGGCATTTTTGGTGGTGACCATAATCACTCCGTTGGCTCCGCGGGCTCCGTAAAGTGCATTTGACGCGGCATCTTTTTGTACGGTAACCGACTCCACATCCGCTGGATTGATATCGTTCCAGTAGCCGCTATAGGGCAAACCGTCTACAATGATAAGCGGATCATTTCCTGCATTGATGGAGCTGATCCCCCGGATGCGGATGACCGGATTAGAATTCGGCGCATTCCCTTCATACATTTGAACGCCCGTAACTTTTCCGTTCAGTGCTGCAATAGGATTAGTCACCTGGCGTTCGGTAATGGCATCAGACTTTACCACAGCAGCTGAACCTGTAAAAGCTTCCCGTTTTTGTTTTCCGAAAGCAACGACGATGACTTCGTCCAGTTTCTGAATATTCTCTTTCATGACTATGTTCAGCGTACCGGAAGCCGGGACTGCGACCTCTTGTGTTTGAAAACCCAGAAAAGTGATTTGGATGGAGGATTTTATATCCGATACCGACAACGTAAAATGTCCATTGACATCGGTGGTTGTTCCGTTGTTTTTTACTCCCTTTTCCATGATTACGGCTCCGATAACTGGTTCTCCGTTCTTATCTTTTACCGTTCCCTGTACGACGTGTTTTTGTCTTTGTTGTTCTATACGTTTTGTTACAACATCGTTGGGAATAAGGGAATCCGCTAATAGGAGGTTGGCAGATGAGAATAGAATAATCACGAACAGTTGTATACCCAAGGGTATTTTCCGCATTGATGTTTTCAGACTGTTTTTCATAACGTTTATTGTTTGAGTTTAGAAAATCCCAAAAGGTGTTGGTAACATTGAAGTATGGATTGCTTTTTGCCGATTTATTTTAAAGGAATGAGCTTATCTCCTGATTGAATGTCTTTTTGTAATTAATAATAAATTTAAACGATCGTTTATTTTGTGTGAAAAATAAGTTATGAAAAAAAGATAAAAATAATAGTGGTAATAGTGGTAAAATTGTAATATAGAATAAGTTATTTGGGAATTGAAATAAAATTATTAATCCTTTTTGAAGACAATGAATTTGCTAATTTAAACGATCGTTTTTTCTTGGCACTAATGTAGGTATTAATTTTATAAATTCCTAAAAAATTGTTTTTAATTTATATCTTAATAATAATTCATTTAATGGTGTGCGCCGAACATTTATTCAGTATTATATTTGCTTATATTTGCTTATACTTGTTTAATTGTTTGATAATTAGATGTTTGTATATGATTAACAATCTGGTTTTGAAATTGATGCTACAAATCCAATGGATGTATATGAAAATTGGAATATTATAGGGGTAGAATTAGGAAACCAAGATAAATAGCTTTATTTGAATACCATAGAGTTTTAAATATGCAGATTAAATAAAGACTGTAAATTGAGTAAAAAGAAAAGCCACGAAAACCATTGATTTTTTAAATCATAGATTTCCGTGGCATAAAAAGTTCTGATTCTCCTTATTTGATATAGCTTTGAGCGAATTCGCGTCCGGCTCTCAGGGCTTTCAGGTTCATTTCAACAATGGTTTCTCCTTTGCGTGCGAAGATCGAGCGGATACCTTCTTCCAGATATTCGAAGGGGATTTCGATGAAAGGTGAAGCGGCTCCCAGCATGACAAAATTACTGGCCCGTACATTTCCGGCAGCTTCTTTGGCGATACTGTCTGCGTCGATGATCACCTGTTTCGGAAGTGATTTCAGGGTGTCCATCAGTTTGTCTACATCCGGATAGTTAGGGATATTGATAAACGGAGTGGAATTGGTAACCACATATCCGCCCTCTTTCAGGTAAGGCAGATAACGAAGAGCTTCCATCGGTTCTACGGACAGGATAATGTCGGCAGTTCCTTTGGCGATCAGATCGGAAAAGATCGGTTTGTCGGAAATACGCATGAACGATTGTACATCTCCGCCACGCTGGCTCATACCGTGGGTTTCTGCTTGTTTCATGTATAGGTTATTGTCCAGGGCTGCAGAACCCAATGCGGCTGCAATGGACAAAATACCTTGTCCGCCCACACCTGCTAATATAATGTCTGTTTTCATAGATTCAATATTTACTTTTTCTTGTTATCTCTGGCTGCTTTCTGAATACATACTCTCCGTGGGATGATCACAGATACTCCCTTGTATTCCAGTTCTTCGCGAAGGATCTGGCACAATTCTTCATGATTTTTCGGAATAGGCAGTAACACACGGATGTGTTCCGGTTCGACGCCGATACCCTGACAGATAGATTCAATTTTGCCGAGTGCTGAAGAATCCTGACCGCCAGTCATTGAAATGGATTCGTTATCAGAGATAATAACCGTAATCGGAGTTTTTTCGTTGACAGCATCCAATAAACCGGTCATTCCGGAGTGGGTGAAAGTAGAGTCTCCAATTACTGCTACAGTCGGAAACAGTCCGGCATCACAGGCTCCCTTGGCCATAGTAATGGAGGCCCCCATATCTACACAGGAATTGATGGACTGGAAAGGAGGAAGAGCTCCCAGGGTATAGCAACCTATATCGGAGAAAACACGGCCTTCGCCGTAAGTGGCAAGCACTTCATTCAAAGCTTTGTATACGTCACGGTGGCTGCATCCTATACATAATGCAGGGGGGCGTGGTGCAACAATTTCAGGAACCGGTGCTCCTTCTCTGGTCGGAAAGCAAAGTGCTTTGGCTACCAGATCCGGATTTAATTCGCCATCGCGGGGTAAGGTTCCGTCCAGACGTCCCAGGATATTCTCCTGTCCGGGATAGCCTTTCAGCAATTCTTCGATCATCGGATAGCCTTCTTCCATCACCAGGATCTGTTTACATTCGCGTAACAGACGTTTGATCATTTTTTTGGGCAACGGGTATTGGCTGACTTTTACTACCGGATATTTGCATTTGCCGTTGAAATTTTCCATCAGGTAGTTATAAGTAATACCACAGGCTATGATTCCCAGAGATTTGTCTTCTCCGTCGATGTATTGATTGAAAGGAGATTGTTCTGAAGCTTTTACGAAATCTGCCTGTTTTTCCAACAGGAGTTTATAGCGTTTCCGTGCGATAGCGGGAAGAAGTACGAACTGACGTTTATCTTCCGGAAGGTGTAAATGATTTTCTTCCAGAGCAGTATGTGTCTCCACTCCGGCACGGGAATGTGCCAAACGGGTGGTAATGCGTAACAGTACCGGACTTCCGACAGTTTCGGATAAAGCAAAACCGTAACGGGTCATTTCATAGGCTTCCTGTTGATTGGAAGGTTCCAGGATTGGAATTAGGGCAAATTTGCCATATTCACGGGAATCCTGTTCATTTTGGGAGGAGTGCATAGAAGGGTCGTCGGCAGCAACGACAACCATACCGCCATTGGCACCTGTAATGGCAGAGTTCATGAAGCAGTCGGCTGCTACGTTCATACCTACATGTTTCATACACACCAGGGCTCTTTTACCGGCATAAGACATACCCAGGGCGGATTCCATAGCTGTCTTTTCATTGGCAGCCCATGCTCTGTGTACGTTCTTAGCAATAGCCTCTTTGGAATTTTGTATATATTCCGTGATTTCTGTCGAAGGAGTTCCAGGATACGCATAGACGCCCGAAATACCACTATCAATTGCTCCCTGAGCAATTGCTTCAACACCTAATAATAGCTGTTTTTGCATAATTTGTCTGGTTTTATTAATTGTTGTCGAATTTAATATCTGTATAAATATCAGGTAAATGCCAGGACATTCCAGTCTGGCACAGCAGAATAGGTCTGGGCATATAACTGCCCTTTAATCAGAGTCCCCAGTGAAATTTTAAGGATCCCATTATGTATGCCAGTACAAAGTGATATTCTGAAGGAAGATACATAATGCTAAATGTCTATCTGTTAAAACGTTTGCGAAGATAAAAAGATTCTTTGAAAAAATGAAAGATAAGCGAAAAAAAATATTCAGGAGTTAATCGTTCATCCAGATTTCCCAGTTTTTTTCAGCCTGTCCCAACCACATTCCATAGCCATTGCAGATATGGGCCCCGTGAAGCTGTCCCTGTTTCATAAAAGAGGTCGTTTCGGGGTTATATACCAGATCGAAAAGATAATGTTTGCGGCTCAACTTTTCGTAAGGGAGATCCGGAAGTGTCCCTGTTTCCGGCCAGGTCCCCAGTGGAGTGGTATTGACGATTAAATAAAAGTCTGCCAAATAGTCAGAAACTTCGGAATAACTGATTTCCTCCGGTTTTTTGGGGGTACGCGAGACGGTCAGGACTTCCATGTCCAGGGAATGCAGGGCGTAGCGTACTGCTTTTGCTGCCCCTCCGTTGCCCAGAATCAAGGCTTTTGTGATTCCTTCCGGAATAAACCGGAGGAGGGCATTCCGGAAGCCATACATGTCGGTATTGTATCCGGTCAGTTGCAGTTTGCCGGCAGAGCGGTTTACTTTGACGCAATTTACGGCTCCGATGGCTGCGGCCTCTTCGCTGACCTCTGTCAGAAAAGGCAGGATGTTCTGTTTGTGCGGGATGGTCACATTGAATCCCTTTAATTCCGGATAAGCCTGTAAAATAGGTTGTAATTCACCGATTTCCCGGATTTCAAAACTCAGATATTCAGCATCTATATGTTCCTTTCTGAATTTTTCATTGAAATATGCCGGAGAACAGGAGTGCCCGAGCGGAAAACCGATGATACCGTAAGTGGCGGTCATTGTCCTATTTTTTCATTTTATTGCCAATCATTTCAATACTGTAGATAAGTGCAAAGCCTAAGATACACATGACAATAGCCTGCCATAGCAGAGCATCGTTTTGTGTGAGGGCTTCAAAACGGTAGGGGGAAACATTGGTTTCTACCAGTACCTTTTCAATTCCATGTGTGTCGATATAAGTTTGCAGAGTTTCTTTCCAGGGCCATACTTTATTCAGTGAACCGACCATAAAACCGGTCAGTAGAGCTACTGTCAGGGTATGATAATTCTTCAGCAACCAGGATAGCAGATGTGAAAAGCTGGTAATACCAAGTAAGGCACCTACAATAAACAATAGTAAAATCCCGATGTTCAGATCGCTGACAGCATTCAGGATAAAAGTATATTTTCCCAGTAGCAATAGAATGAAAGCACCGGAGATGCCGGGTAAAATCATGGCACAGATGGCAATTGCTCCGGAGAGTATGATAAACCACCAGGTATTGGGAGTGGAGGCCGGGGTCATGACTGTGATGGTGTAAGCGATACAGGCTCCTGCAATGAGTGCAATCACCGTAAAAATATCCCATTGCCTGATTTCTTTAGCTACCAGTACCGAAGAGGCGATGATCAGCCCGAAGAAAAAGGACCAGATATAGATGGGATGATTTTCCAGCAACCAGGTCATTAGTTTGGCTAGTGAAAAGATAGAAATAGCGATACCTCCGACAACAGAGATCAGGAATGAACCGTTTATTTTTTTCCAGAAATCAGTAAATCTAAGGGTAAACAATAGCTTCAATGCCTGGATATCAATGCTTTTAATGGAATTGATCAATTCTTCATAGATACCTGTGATAAAAGCAATTGTTCCTCCGGAGACTCCGGGAACTACGTCGGCTGCTCCCATGGCGCAACCTTTTAGTACTAGCAATAAATAGTTCTTTCTTTTTTCCATATTTTTCTTTTTCACTTAGGGTGGATTAAAAAAAGTAAATCCCATCGGGAATTTACTTTTTCAATACGTTGCGGTGCTCAAACCGGAAAAGATCGAATACTGTTTTTACCGGCGTGAACGTTGTCAAAGGAACTTCTACAAATACTGTGATCCAGTTGGCCATTGCTCCGTTCCATAAGCCGGGTAGCTCCTGTACTTTGATATCTTTTCCTTTGTAGGACTTTTTGGTGATAAAGCCCTGGGCCGGGTCGATGTATTTTTCCAGATCGAATTTTTTGCCCTTGTAGTTTTTTACCCCACATACCAGATCTACCGGGTTAAAATGGGTGGAATGCTCGAATAATTTCTTTTGGTCTTTGTCTTTCAGATTGATCTGTGCTGACTCTACGATCATCAGCCGGGAACTTCCGTCTTTGGTTTTTACCCAGAAAGGTCCGCCTCCCGGTTCTCCTTCGTTTTTTACCATACCGCAAATCCGGATTGGACGGTTGAGCAGATTTTGTAAGTGTCTGATATGTTCTTTCTGATCCTTATAAGTTTTACCTTCAGCTTCTTTGTAACCGATTTGGTTCATAAAGGCATCGATTTCCTGCAACTGTTCAGCGGTTGGTTTTTTGTCCAGGATACGCAGGTAGCCGAATATTTTTTCCTGTAATTCCAATAAAATACCGGCCAGTAATTTTTTATATTTGACGGTATCACCTTTAGCCCGGTCAGGGATCACGTTATCGATATTTTTGATGAAGATAATATCTGCTTTCAATTCGTTCAGATTGTAGATCAGGGCTCCGTGGCCACCTGGACGGAAGACCAGCTTCCCTTCGTTATCTCTTAACAGCTCTCCCTGTTGGTCGATACTGACGGTGTCGGTGGAGGGTTTCTGAACGGAAAAGGTTACTTCATATTTTATGTTGAACATCTTTTCAAACACCTTGGTGATCTTTTTCAGACGGTCTTTGAAAAGAGGCATATATTCCCCGGCTACGGTAAAATGTACGGCGGCAGTTTTGCCGTTATTGCAATACAGGGCTCCCTCTACAATATGTTCGTCAAAAGCGGTACGGACAAAATCGCGGTAGATATGGAAATCTACCAGTCCCTTGGGAGTATTCCCGTAGTTCAATCCTTTTTCAGTGAGGATATAACTGAGGATTTCATTGTATTCCCGTTTTTCGATCATCTTGCCGATATCTTTCCCGTCGCTCCATAAAGCTGCTGCCAGACGGTTATAGAAGGGAAGTTCCTCCAATTTTTCAAAGAAATTATACATGGTACCCGGACCTTTGTCCTGCACAAATTCAAGGAATTCTTCTTCTGTACCTTTATAGGTATCCATAAAGGTAAACAAATCTTTGAACATACGGCTTGCAGAACCGGAAGCCGGAACCATTTTCAACAGATTGCATTCGCGGCGTGCATTTTCAAATTTGCCGGACAAACGTTCTTCATCCTCTTCTTTGATCCGGATGATACCATTTTCAGGCGTGGCCGGTTCAGATATGTTCACATAGTCAAAGCCTTTTTTGAAGTTTTCCACTTGGCGGTCAATTTGTTCCGGCTTTATATCTCTGTGTTTGAAATTTTTCAGGTCTTCTTTCGTGTAGTTCATAATTGATATGTTATTGGGTTGTTAGGTAGGATTCCGGGGAAAGAAGAAGCCATCAGGCCTCTTCTTCGTCGTCGTAAATCTCTTCCTGATTGTCCAGTTCGCTTTCATAGAAATCCTCAGCTTCCTCCATCAGGGTATCGATATCATCCTGAGACAGCGGTTCTTCGTCAATCCAGTAAATTTTTTGATTGCTGTAAAATCCGTCCAGATCACACTGTATGATACAGCGGGGTTTCTCTGTATGGACAACATACACTAAATCAATTGCTTCCTGTGAATTATCCGCAATAAGAAATTTGGGTAACATGACATATTTAAGTTTAAAATTTAAAATACAAATATAGAACAAATATAACGAATATACCACACTTCCGGACCATGAAAACAAATATCTGAATATTGAGGTTTAAACTTTACAGTATTTGTAAACTTTTTTTATACAAAGTTTTGTATCTTTGCGTTGTGTGTTGTGTATTAAAGTATGAAGTGTATGCAAATCCATGTCCTTAAGTGCAGCCGTTGCCTGATGATTATTTTATGTTTGTTGGCAGGTACTATTTTTCCCTCTTGGCCGAACAATGTAAAAGTGGTTGGGGATATTCAGATCGATCCCTTGCAAGTGTCTGCTGCGGGAGTCGCAACAATTGTTTTCACTGTGGAATGGGAAAATTCCTGGCGGGATGACTATAATTACGATGCGGTGTATTTTTTCTTCAAATATAAAACCGATAAAGGCATCTGGCGGCATGCTTATCTGATGGATCAGGGACATTCGGTTGGGTCTGGCAATGATTTTGAATGGAAACTGGCAAAAAGTGCTTCTTCCTCTAAAAAGAATGAGGGCATATTTATACAGCGGAAACAAAAGGGGAGCGGACGGTCTGTCGTGAAGGTCGAATTGAAGTGGGATATCAAAAGTAATGAATTGGAACCTTTGAGCCGGGACGATTTCGGACGTACGGTGATGTGGTCGGGTATGGGGATTGAAATGGTTTATATTCCGCGTGGGGCTTTTCACGTAGGCGATAATATCTCAGAAAAATGTTTCCGGCGGAGTACAGTGGATTTTCCGGCTCAGTATGACATCATGAGTCCGAAGTATTATATTTATAGTAAAGATCCCGTGAATGAGAGTTATCCTCCACAGAATGCTGTCAATAAAGTCAACGATATCAGTAATTCGAATTCAAATGCCTGGGTGGGGAACGGAACGCAATATCAGGAATGGATGATCGACTTCTGTCATGGACCGGATAAGGAGACTATAGTCGATGGAGGAAAACCCAAAACTATACAATACATGGCTATTTCCGGATTGCCTGGGAGTATTCCGGGACACTGGAGGCTGGAGGGGTCAGATAATTATATGCTTTCCGGAAACTGGAGGGATTTAAGGGCGGGAGAAGGGACGGCAGCGGACTGGGATGATGCTCTGGAGCAGGTTTATCCTCCGACTAAGATCATCAGGCTGACCAATCAGAATGCTTATTGCTATTACCGGATAGTGATCGATAGTATGTTGCCGGCAAGTAATGCGCCGGTAATCAAGACACTGGCTATGACGGAGGAAGATTTGGAGAAGGTATTGGATTATTCGGTACTGATAGATGCTCCGATCACTTCTTTGGGGGGAAAATACGGAATAACGGTAGCTGACGGAGATACCTGGAGTGATAAAACTTCTGCAGATTATCCCAATGGTTACAAAGGATTTTATGTGATGAAATATGAAATCAGCCAGGAGCAATATGTGGAATTTCTGAATAAACTACCTTATGAAGCTCAGAAAGCCCGGACAATAGGGGCGGTTCTGGATGATTTGCCTCTAAATGCTTATGTGTTTGGGAATGATCGTGACAATCCCTCACAACGGAATGGTATCATATTGGCTTCCAGGGATAAAGAGGAAGGGAAACCGGTGACATTTGCTTGTGACCTGACCAAAGAAGGAGGAGCGCATTCAGTGGATGGGGATGGTCAATGCATTGCCTGTAATTATCTGACTATTGAGGATATGCTGGCTTATGCCGATTGGTGTGGCTTGCGGCCCCTCACAGAGATGGAGTATGAAAAGATGAGCCGTCGTCCGTATCCGGCTAAGCCCGAACCGGGGGAATTTGCCTGGAATAGTAAAGATAATTTTGTTTTTCCCTCCGGTTTGGTGAATGCCGGGAAAAAGGATGAGAAACTGACAACCGGAAATGTGAATGCCGGTGGGTTTGTCGAAGGTCCTGTACGGTGTGGAATTTTTGCCGGGGGAGGAAGCAAGCAGGCGGCTTCGGGAAGTAGTTTCTGGGGAGTGATGGATTTGTGTGGAAACCTGTCAGAAATGTATTACAATTTAAATACAGCCGGGCGGAAATTCAAAGGACATGCCGGGCATGGGGACGGAGAGATCAGCGCTACGGGTATAACCGATCTGACGGCCTATTGGCCTGCAGATATTGCAGCCATTGGTTTGCGGGGTGGTCATTACAAATCCGGGAAGAGTGAATTGGCGACTTCTGCCCGTGGGAAGGCTCGGAATTATTTTAATTCTGTTACCCAGCGTGACAGTACGGTATCTTTCCGCTTGGGAAGGACTGCGGATGAAATCCGGCTTTCCAGTATACTGACAGCAGCAAATGGAAAGACAACCCAGTTGGGAATGGTTTCCGACACTATTTGTTCGGGTACAGATTACCGCATTACGGGGAATAGTGAATTGAACGGAGCTACATTTTATACTTACATCTGGTATCGTAGTGAGAATGAAGGGAGAACCTGGAAGGTGATAGAAGGAGAAGATGGTAAAGATTTGGTGGCCAGGCGACTGACCAATACAGGTATGGCCGACGGAGCCAGGAGGAATTATTGGTTTAAACGCAAAGTAATTACTCCGGATGGGGATGGCGAATCCAATGTGGTTGCGGTCAGCGTAGTGGATGATACTTATACTATAGACCGGTTGAGGGATACGGTAACTATTTTTGATGAGGCTCACGGAATTCAGGTATGGACAAAAAATCCGACGAAGTTCGAATGGGTGGTGATGTCTACCGGACAGAAAATCACACCCAAACAGGAGACGTCGCAATATAGCTATCTGTTGCCCAGCCGGGCTGTTTTTGTGGGGCCGAATGACAAAAATCTGTACGGAGAGAAGGTAGTGGAACTGAGAATTGACATTGCCGGAACTTGTGTTCACAATGAGTCGGTTGAATTGTTTTTCCCGGATGCAGCCAATACGGAGGTAATCGGACTGGTGGAGCACATGAATGGTTATAAAATGTGGAGTGACGGAACTTTTGCACATTCGGCAGAGGAGTATAGAAATCCTAAAGCTCCTTATCGTTATGTCGGGAAGACGGGAAGCGGGATTTACCGGATAGATCCGGACGGACCTGGGCCGGTTGAACCCTTTGATGTCTATTGTGATATGGAAACAGATGGAGGAGGATGGATGCTGGCCGGCAAATTTTCCAATAATGATGCAAAATTCTGGAGCCAGAAAAAGACCAATTGGACAGATAAGACAACCTATGGTTCTGCAACAGACATAACAACCAAAAACGATGCAAAGACTCCGGTTTGGGGAAATTGCCCTGTAAATTACATGATGTTTCAGAATGTCGGAGACATACAGCGGGCTTTCCGTACTACTCAGGATAAATATCCATTGGCTAAAATGATGGACAGGGAAACGGTGACTTTGTCGGAGCTTTTCACGGAGCTGTTGGCAGAGTTTCCAAACTATAGCAGCCGGAGTTGTAAGATGTCTCTGGGAATCACTTTCCTGAATTCCTCTCGGGGAAATTTCCCTTGGATCAATACCGGGGATTATTCCGGTTTTTGGGGGAATCAGATTTCCCTGGCCAAATCCAGTAGCTATTCTCAGGGAGTGATTTCGGGATATGGTTGTAGCTATACCGGTCGGGCGGATTATGGGCTTGGCTCTTTCTATAATGGTGCAGGATTCGGTTCTTCAGGCAATAGTGCGGATTTAGGAAGCGGAACGAATGCCTCCACCAGTTGGAATGTATTGATGTTTGTGAAATAACTCTTGTAATCAGATAAGTATGAAAAGCGTGAAATTCCTGTTTTTGTGGGTGGTGGGATGCTTGCTTTCCTCGTCTTTGGGGGCTAATAATGTGAAGGTGACCGGGGAGGTGAGAGTAATACCGAGTAAAATTTCGGGGAAAATGGCACCTTTTGATGTCGTTGTCGAATGGGAGAATTCCTGGAAGGATGAATTTAATTATGATGCTGTTTATGTTTTTCTGAAATATAAGTTGAATGAAGCAGACGAAGTCTGGAATCATGTTTATTTGGCAGGTGATTCTGTCAGGAGTCGGTAGTGATGATGCTTATGATTATCAATTGGTGAATTCGAGGGGTACGGCTAATCTGAATGAAGGAATATTGGTTTACCGGAAGGAAGTCGGGTTTGGAAAATCTTCGGTGAAGCTGTCTTTGAAATGGGACATTACCTGCGGTGAACGGGCGTTGACATATACGGATTTTAATACAGGTAAGGTGTTTCTGTCGGCTATGGCGATAGAAATGGTATATGTTCCCCAAGGTGCATTCCGGGCAGGGGATTCTCAACGGGGAGAGCATTTTCATCACAAGTATATGGATATACCGGAGAAGTGGGATATTGTGTCCGAAGAGTACGTTATACATACCAAAGAGAATTATGTAAATCCCGTTTATCCGCCTCAGTTTGCCGCTAATCATATGAATGATGCGGACCGGACAAAAGCGACCAATGCCTGGGTTGGTGATAAGAGTGCAGATCAATTCTGGCGGATAGATTTTGGAATGAAAAACGGGCGGCCTACCGGAGAGAAAAAAACGGTGCGTTACATTGCTATAGAAGGTATCCCTGGTTATATCCCCGAGAGCTGGACTTTATACGGGATGAATACGGAAGGAGGAGGGGATCGGGTTGCATTGCTTACAGGAACGGGGGAAGATTGGAGTACTGCAGCTCACCGGGTTTATCCGGCCACCAAGGCTTTGGAAATTAAAGATTATTATTCATATAGATATTATGAGTTGCATATCAATTCTTTGGGGGCTGCAAATGGCCCGGCAATTAAAACGATAGCGATGTGTGAGGAAAATTTGGGTAATGTGTACGATAATTCAGTGTTGATTACAGGCGGTCAGCTTGTGCTGACGGAGCAGAGCGGTTTAGGAATAAATGCTCTTTGTACAGAAGAGGAAGATATGAAAACAGGTTTGGTAACTACGGTTTATCCTTCC
>CAJMQA010000068.1 GCA_905215395.1 uncultured bacterium
AGAAAGTAAAAAAAATATCTGGTGTTATACCGGTTACCGTTTTGAAGAGATTTGCCGTTCCCGGAAACTGTCACAGCTTCTTCCCTATATTGATGTACTGGTGGATGGGCGTTATAATCAGAAATTGCGTGATACTTCACTTTTATTCAGAGGGAGTAGCAATCAGCGTTTGGTAGATGTAGCCGCTTCTTTGGAAAAGGGAGAAGTTGTTCTGTTTGAGTATGCTCCATATCCGGAGATTGCTGTGTAAAGAGAAAAAGCGTCTTTTGTATAAATATGCTTGAAATTGTATGAATATGCAATCTTTAAATAGTGTAAGATATTGATTTGTAGTGATTTTTGTAAATCTGGCAAAAAAGAATATGAAAAGGAAATGCCGAAAACAATTTGTACTTTTGCGGGGTGAAAATCATAAATTTAAAATCATAAATCTGAAATTATTATGGGATTCGTAACGAAAGAAAAATTTCTCTCCAAAGATTTTTTTATTACTTATGCGTGGTTGCTGGGCGGATGTTTTGTATTTGCACTAGGAGCTGTCATGTTCGCTGAGCCGTATGGATTTGCACCGGGAGGAACTTACGGGTTGTCAATGGTATTCCACCATTTGTGGGGCTGGGAAACTGAGATTACAGCTTTGTGTATGGATGTACCTTTGTTGTTGTTAGGTATTTATTTTCTGGGAGCTCAATTTGGAATAAAGACAGTGATCTGTACTTTTGCTATTCCGGCCTTTATGCGTTTGATTCACTATACTTACGGGTATGATGCTTTGCTTGAACCGGGAATAGTGGAGCGTTCTATGTTAAGTGAACAGTTATTGTCAGCCATATTCGGAGGTATTGTTTACGGTATAGGGATTGGTATGATTTTCAGATCAAGGGCAACTTCAGGAGGTTCCGATATCATTGCTATGATTCTGAATAAATACACTCATATCTCTCTGGGAACATTGGTAATTATCGTGGACTGTACAATCACTTTGAGTACGGTTCTGGCATTCGGGGACTGGCGTTTACCGATGTATTCCTGGATTATTGTATTTATTGAAGGTAAAGTGATCGACTTGGTAATCGACGGTGCTTCTGTTCATAAGACATTGATGATTGTAACAGACAAACTGGAACCGATCAAAGATGTTATTATTAAAGATATTAACCGTGGAGCAACTTTATTACCTGCAGTGGGTATGTACAGAGGGGAAAGCCGTAATATGATCTATACAATTTTAACCCGTCGTGAAATGATGATTTTGCGTCACCGCATTGCAGAAATTGATCCTGAAGCCTTTATCAATGTTATTGAATCTAAAGAGATTTTGGGACGTGGATTTAAGCCTTTACAGCAGGCATAGAAAAGAAAGAAAGATAAAAAATGGGGATTGAAAATCCCCATTTTTTAATACATATCAGTAATATCCCAGACAAAGGCACGGATACCATTTTCTTTGTTTATTTCGTCCAGATTCTTCACATATTTCAGAACCAAGGGTACCATTTCTTCATCGACAATAGTCAATGTTGCTGAGTTCATTTCAGGCCAGGTGTGACTTCCCATACGAGGTTCCCCGTCGGTTGTCCCGGCTCCGTTCACCAGTGGCCATTGTGTAAAGCCTCTGATTTGCAGCTGATCTAATAAAAAAGCCACACGTTCTGTCAGAGCCTGGTTGTATGTAATAAATATTGCTTTTTTCATATGATAATTCTTTGTTTTTGATTTCAGATTTACGGTTCAATGTCCGTTGAACCGTAAATCCGGAGCTTATAAATTAGTCTTTTTTCGGCAAATCTCTGGCAGGATCGAAATCGTCCATAAACTTGAACTGTTTACTGAGCATCTTTTTCTTATCCCGGCTGCCACTCTTATCCATAGCCGCATAAACAGCAGGAACAATAATCATGGTGATGATGGTAGAGAACACCATACCGCCAATTACGGCGATACCCATAGGACGCCAGGTTTCTGAACCTTCACCCACGCTCAGTGCCATAGGAACCATACCCAAAATAGTGGTCAGGGAGGTCATTAATACCGGACGCAGACGGGAGCGGCAGGCCATGGCGATTGCATCATAGAGACGGATTCCGCGCTCGCGCATTAAGTTAATAAAGTCGATCAATACAATGCCGTTCTTCGTTACGATACCAACCAACATAATAGCACCCAGAGCAGCTACAATACTCAAAGTGGTATTGGTCATCAGCAGTGCCAGGATCACACCGGTAAAGGCAAACGGAATAGCAAGCATGATGATGAACGGCATCTTAAAGGACTCGAACTCTGCGGCCATAACAATGTATACCAACATTAAAGATAACAGTAACAACCAAATCAGTGAGCTGAAAGATTCCTGCTGATCTTCGTAATTTCCACCGATATAAAGGCTAACCTCCTGGGGGACGTCTTCAATACCATCTATAATTTCTTTTGCTCCCTTGGCAATATCTCCCAGGGCAACACCTGCTGCTGGAGTAATCGATACCTTTAACAGACGCTGTTTACTCTTACGTTCAATGTTTGGCGGAGAGAAAAATTCTTTGATTTCGCCCAATTCTTTCAGACGTACTTTTTCGCCGTGACCGTCAGTAATCAGGATATTCTCTACCTCAGTCAGTGAAGAGCGGTATTTTTCATCCAGACGTACGATGATATCATATTCTTCTCCGTTTTCCTTAAATTTACTGTTCCGGAAACCGTAGATACGGTTTCTCAGGTAGGAACCGACCTCAGCAGTAGTCAGACCATGACGGGCCAGTTTATCCTGATCCAGAACAACCTGTAACTCGGATTTATCCTCATCCCGGCTGATCTTGATATCTTCTGCACCTTTTAACTGACGGGCTTTGGTTGCGATTTCATGGGCTAATTTAGTTGTCGTATTGAAATCATGTCCCATAATTTCAATGTCTACAGAGTTGCTGCCCATGGAGCCACCGCTGCTGGATGTGCTTACAGTGTACTGTAAAACATCCGGAAAACTTTTCAGAATACCACGAATCTGGTCGGCAATTACAAATATACTCCGGTCACGGTCTTTGATATCAACTGTTCTCAGACGCATGTTCAGGATATTATTACCGGTACTGTTCATCATGGAGGCAAAAGAAGCTTCTTCCTCGCTACCGTATGAAAGGTTGATGATGGTGATTTCCGGAACATCAGCGCGGATGATAGAGTCTATCTGTAAAGCTACCTTTCTGGTTTCTTCCACCCGTTGTCCGGATTGCATTTTGGCATATACACTCATGGAACTTTGGTCATTCTGAGGCATGAAGTCGGTCTTGATAAATTGAGTCAAACTACATGAGCCTAAGAAAAGAGCGAACATACCGGAGATGACGAAGGTTTTGTGACAAAGCACCCAGCGGATCAGTTTTTCATAAGCGCTGTCCAGATGGTCCAATTGTCTGGAAACGAAGTTGTAGAAACTGAACTTACTGCTGTCTGTTTTTTCCTGTATCCTCATCAATTGCGAACAAAGCATCGGAGTTAAGGAGATGGCCGTGATTGTTGAGGTACAAACCGTGATACACACAATCCATCCCAACTGTTTGAACAGGATACCGGTCATTCCGCTAACCAGTGTTAAGGGGAAGAATACGGCAACAGTTACCAGAGTGGTGACAATTACAGATAGCCAAACTTCGTTGGTTCCGTATTTGGCAGCTTCACGCGGGCGGCTTCCCCGGTCGATATGTTTCGTTATATTTTCCAGCACCACAATAGCATCGTCTACTACCATACCGATGGCAATAGAGAGGGATGAGAGTGAAATCACATTGAGTGATTCGCCGGTTGCAAACAGATAGATAAAAGCAACGATCAAAGAAATCGGAATGGTCAATGCAATGATAAAAGTTGCTCTCCAACGTCCCAAGAAAAGGAATACAACGAGTACCACGAATATCAGGGCATACATCAATGAATCCTGCAGATTATTGATAGACTTTATAATAAAGTCGGAATTGTCGGAAATAATCTGGAATTTAATATCACTCGGGAGTTCCTTTTGGGCAAGTTCCAGTTCATGTTTGGCTTGTTTGGCTACAGCAACAGCATTTGCATCTGTTTGTTTGGAAACCAGGAGTACCCCTCCTCTGCCGCGATTGATGGCTTGCTCCAGAGTGATATCCTTCAGGGTGTCCCTGACAGCAGCTACGTCGTGCAGATAAATGGTTTTGTTGTTTTTAGTTCCCAGTACAATATTCTTGATCTGGTCACTTTCTTCAAATTCTCCCTCCACACGTAAGGTATAATCCATCTGTCCCATTTTTATATTACCGGAAGAGATGTCCCTGTTTTCAGCCAGAATTTTATTCCCGATTTGTTCTAATGTCAGGTTGTATGCATCCAGTTTATTCGGATCCAGATCAACATATACGACACGTTCAGGAGCTCCGGCTACAATAACGGAAGCAACTCCGTCAACCCGGTTTAAACGGGTAATCAGCTTGTCATCCAGAATTTTATCCATACCGGGATAAGATTGATCTGCTGTAATAGCATAGATCAGGATCGGCATCATGGAGGTATTGAAACGCATGATGGTCGGTCGGTCAATATCGTCCGGTAAGTTTTGCATCGATTTATCTACGGCGTCACGAACGTCATTGGAAGCCTCGTCCAGGTTCACTTCCCATTCGAATTCCAGAGAAATAACGGCGAGGTTGTCATAAGAAGTTGAAGTCAACTCTTTCAAATTATCTACAGAGTTCAACTGATCTTCCAGAATCTTGGTTACATTTTCTTCAATATCCGAAGCATTGGCTCCCGGATAGGTTGCCATTACAGTGATGTAAGGCGGGTCCATCTTAGGATATTGGTCTACCGGCAATTGTATATAAGAGGCAATACCCAGTACCATAATGGCAATGAATACCATTAGGGTAGAGATGGGTTTATTGACCGCTGTATTGTATATACTCATATTTTCTTTATTTACGAATTAATTATTGGGCAATTGTAATTGGTGAACCGTCAACAACACGTCCCTGACCAACCACGATCAGTTCGTCTCCTTCCTGAATTTCATTACTGATCAATTCCACTTTGTCTTCAAAGCGTTTACCCAGGGTTACATCAACCCGTTTGGCTTTACCGTCTTTGTTCAGGAAAACATAACGGTTGTTGGAACCTTGGAGTTTCAGTACTGCTATAGCCGGGGCAACAACAGTTTCTGTGTTTCCGATAAAGAAATTGATGGTGCCGTACATTCCGGGACGCAGTGCTTCATCGGCATTGGGAATTTTTACTTCAACGGTGAAAGTTCTGGAAGAAGGATCGATAGTCGGATAAACGATATTTACAGTTCCTTCGAATATCCGGTCCGGGAAAATATTACTTTTTAATTCCACCTTGGTACCTTTCTTTACAGCGAGAAAGTACTGTTCTGAAAGATTAACGTAAGCCTTTAGGGGATTGATCTTTTCAATCGAAACAATAGAAGGTTTGGTAGCACCTCCGGTAGCGGCTCCGGTATAAAGTTCTCCGTTTTCAAAGAATTTTCCGGTGACAATGCCGTCAAAAGGAGCCAGCATCTGAGTATTTTCTTTCAGGAAATCCACATTTGATTTGGCTACTTCGTATTGAGTAACAGCTGCATCGTAAGCTTGCTTACTGATACTCTGGGTCTCGTTCAACATTTTTGCCCGGTTGTATTCTGTTTCCAGGTTTTTCAGTTGCACTTCTGCTTGGTGTAATTGGGTCCGGTCCATTTCCACTAATAACTGGCCTTTTTTTATCCGGTCCCCAACCTCAACGTAGATTTTTCCGATACGTCCGGTGGAAGCTGGTGCATAAAATACCTGTTCATCTGCCTGTAAATTGGCTGTGTAATCCAAAGTTCGGGAGATATCTTCTTTCACCAGTTTCTGAACTTTAACGGGTATTGCTTCAACCGCTTTGTTCAGGTTTGCATCTTTTTTTCCGGAACATCCGGCTAAAGTAGCAATTGCAAGTGTCGATAAAATAATATTCTTTATCATTGTTTTTATATTTATTTTATTATTTCAATTCGTTATACAGTTTTTCCAATTGGGTTTGTGCCTGTAACAAGGTCAGACAAGCTGAGGTGTAATTGTTTTCTGCCTGCAGATAGTTGTTGTTGGCCTGGGTCAGGTCGAGACTGGAAACTGTACCTGCCTTAAATTTATTCTGATAGTGATCCAATACTTTCCGGGCTACTTCAATGTTCTCCTTTTGCAGGTTATAGTCTTCCAACGCATTTTTTAATGCAAATTTGTACTGTTCCTCCTGGAGATTTAATTGGTCTTCCAACAAGCTCTTGTTCAGGGTCGTTTGTTCCAAAGTGATTTTTTCCTGATCCAGCTGGGCTTTCCGTTGTAAACCGGAGAATACGGGAATACTCATCGTGATGGATGCAGAATGCTTGGGACTGAAATCAAAACTTGGCTTCAATATCTTATAAGTATAGCCATAGTTAGCTGAAATGGTTGGAGAATAGGCCCATTTTTTCAGACCAACCATTTTTTTCTGCAATTCCTCTTGAGTTTGCATCAACTGATATTGGATATTTTTATTGATATCAAATTTCTGGACCGCGAGTTTCAGAAAGTTACCTTCGGTCAGAAAACTTTCCAGTTGATCGGTTAACTGAAGCGGGGTACCGGCTTGCAGGCCCAATTGCAGACGGAGCAGATTATAATTGACATCTACTGTACGTTGCATGGCTAACAGACTATTTTTTAATTGTCCTACTGTAATCCGGATTTGATCTACATCAGTAATTTCTGCTGTTCCCACCTTATACATATTGTCGGTGTGAGTCAGGATCTGATTCATGTTTTCCAAATTCATCCTGACAATTTCCATCAGACGTTCACTGACCAGGATGGTATAGTAGGAATTATAGACTGTTTCCTTAATATCCAGTTCGGTAATATCTACCTGTTGGGCAGCTATTTGTTTTGCTATTTTACTTGTCTGGATGCCTAATATCCATTGTCCGCTGAATAACAGCTGCGATACACTGACACCGACACTGGACTGGTCTTTCAGTGTATTTGAAGCACCCATGAAGTTCATCTTGTACTTGAAATTTGTGCTGTAGTTCAGATCTCCGTTGATTTGCGGCAATCCTTGAGAAATAGCTTCCGTGACCATTTTATTCCTCAGTTCAATGTCCATCTGGGATGCTTGCAACTCTTTATTGTGCTGAACTGCAAAATTAATGGCCTCATTCAGGGTCAATTTTTGTGGTTCGCTCGTGGAGCCCTGGGCCTGTAAATACCAGGGAATGAGAATTGTAGCAAGTAAAATAAATACTCCTCTTTTCATTCTAAATAGTTTATTGATTTTATATTTTCGCTGTTTTATACTTTGATTTTACAAATTATGTGCCAATTCTTAACCTAACTTAAATCCATACCTTAATATCCCTTTGTATTTTAAATTTTTTGCTTATTATTAATTAATTTTTCTAATTCTTGTGAACCTTTTTGAGTGCTTAAGCTGCGGATTACATTCTCCACGATGGTAGAGACGATGATCCCTACGGGATATTTTAATTCGCTGATCATTTCCGGTTCACCCAAAAAAGACATTTGCTTGACGAAGAGGTAAACCTGGACTTCGATGTGAATGTCTTCCCGGAAATATTCTTCTTTTATCCCTCGTTCTATCAGTTCAGTCAGTAGGGAATGGATGAATTTACCTTCACTTTCATTGATCCGTTTATAAACATCAGGGTGATATTTTTTCAGATCAAATAAATTTGCCGGCATACGACTGCTGAGGTCATTGACAATGTGTTCTTTTATCAGCCACATCATTTCGATGGCATTGTGCCGTTTCAGTTCTTCCAGGATTTTTTGCGCCCGGTGGTTTTCTCGCCGGTGAAGTGAAACCTGCTCGACAACGTCATCTTTGTTGGTGAAATATTGATACAAAGTCTTTTTGGAAATTTTCAGGTGTGTACAAATATCATCCATAGAAGTACTACGGATTCCATATTTTAAGAACAGTTCAGAAATATTTTCCAGCAAGTCTTCCCGCATTTGACTATTTTCGTTTTCAGCCATATTATCATAAAAATAGTTTGTGTGTGGAAACGATCCATGAGTAAAACGTTTCCGCAACAAAAGTATAAAAATAATCTTTCGGCTATATCGTATATGTGTTAAATTATTACTACATTCTATCAATAATGCATCACAATAGCGTGTTTTAACTATTTTTAACTATACAAATATGCTATTTTGCTCCGTTTTACTTTTATTTTTCTCTTTTCCTTTTCCCCTTTTCTTTTTTACCTTTGCATCATGATTGATCAGGCAACGATACAGAAGATTTTTGATGCAGCGGATATATATGAAGTTGTTTCTGACTTTGTCAGCCTCAAAAAAAGAGGGGTGAATTATGTCGGCTGCTGTCCTTTCCATAACGAAAAGACAGGCTCGTTTACAGTTTCTCCGGCTAAAGGGATTTATAAATGTTTTGGTTGTGGAAAAGGTGGGAATGCTGTTAATTTTATTATGGAGCATGAGCAGTTGTCTTATGCGGAAGCATTGCGTTGGCTGGCGGCTAAGTACAATATTATTATAGAAGAGAAGGAGCTGTCAGAACAGGAAAAGCAGGAGAAGAGTGAACGGGAGAGCATGCTGATTGTGACAAGTTATGCCGGGGAGTTTTTTGTGGATCAGCTGATTCATACCGATGAGGGGAGATCGGTAGGTCTGGGATATTTCCATCGCCGGGGCTTGGATGATAAAACGATTGAAAAGTTTGGTTTGGGGTATTGTCCTGAAGCTTGGGATAGTTTGACTAAGTCGGCTTTGAAGAAGGGATATAAAAAAGAATTTCTGCTCAAGACCGGCCTGACGATTGAATCGGAACGGGGAGTGTTCGACCGTTTCCGGGCGCGGGTGATGTTTCCGATCCGGGATTTGGCTGGAAAGATCATCGCTTTCGGTGGGCGGATTATGACCAATGACAAAAAAAGTGCTAAATATCTGAATTCCCCTGAGTCTGAGATTTATCATAAAAGCCGGACTCTGTATGGAATCTTTTTTGCTAAGAAGAGCATTGTACAGCACAACCGTTGTTATCTGGTGGAAGGTTATCTGGATGTGATTTCTTTTCATCAGAAAGGTATAGAAAATACGGTAGCTTCCTCAGGAACCTCTTTGACTATTGAGCAGATCCGGCTGATTCGTCGTCTGACTCCCAATGTTACGATTATTTATGATGGGGATGCAGCAGGAATCAAGGCTTCTTTGAGGGGAATAGACCTGGTTTTGGAGGAAGGTTTGAATGTGCGGGTAGTCTCTTTGCCCGAAGGTGAGGATCCCGATTCTTATGCTCAGTCACATACGGCCGAAGAGGTGTTGGATTATATTACCTGCCATGAAACTGATTTTATTCATTTCAAAACCCGCATGTTGCTGGAACAGGCAGGCAATGACCCGATAGAAAGGGCTAAACTCATCACTGATATTGTGAAAACAATCTCTTTGATTCCGGATAGTATTACCCGTTCGGTATATGTACAGGAAACAGCGAATCAGATGAAGGTAGAGGAGAAAATTCTCTATGCGGAGATCGCTAAGATCCGGAAAGAGAAGGCTGGAGTTTATTCTCCGGTTTCCTATCCTGCCCCCACCCGGCAAGTTCCCTCCGTTACCTTGACTTCCCAGAAGACAAAGGAGATTACCCCTTGTGATACGGAAGAGAAAATGTTGATCCGTTACCTGCTGTTGTTCGGGGATCAGGCATTGTATGAAGAGGATAGAGATGGTTTTCCATGTTCCGTGAGTGTCGGGGAATATATTATCAATGAATTGGCTGTGGATGATCTGGAGATGCTGAATCCCCGGTTTAAGGAAATACAGGGGGAATACCACCGGAATTACGTGAAACCGGGATTTATTCCTGCCAAATATTTTGCCGGTCATTCTGATCCCGATTTGTGTGCAATGGTTGCAGATATATTGAGCGAGCCTTATGAGTTGAGTAAGCTCTGGACTTTAAAAGATTCCTCTATGCGTAATGAGGAAGGTATGCTGGCTGAGCTGCTTCCGAAAATTGTCGATAATTATAAAATAAAGCGGATCGAATTATTGTGCCGTCAGGCCGACAATAAAATCCTGGAACTTCAAAATTCCGGTGAGACAGAGCAGCTTGTCGAGTGGATCAAGAGAAAAAATGCCTATGTGAAGGTCAAAGTCCGGCTGAACGAAAAGCTGAAGAGGACCATTTAACAGGTTAAAAAAAGTAAAAGGTAACAGCTAAAAAGTAGCTCTCTTTCTTTTTCCTGAATTCAAATAAGCTTTAGTTGTTTCTTATTTTTTTGATTTTCAATTTTGCAGAATAGCTGTAATCATTTATTTATGTTTTGCATTCTGTAAGATGATTTTTGACTAATCATAAGTATGCTTATCAATTATTTTATTAAATTGAACAAAAATTTTGATTAGATCCAAACTTTATGAATTATAAAAGACTTCAAATTATTATATTCTGTTTGATATTGCTTGCCGGATGTACGGGAAATAAGCGGGTAAAGAATAAGCTTACCCAAGCTGAAAGAATTGTGTATTCAGCTCCGGACAGTGCGCTACAAATACTATCCGGAATGGATCGGTCCGGATTGCAAGACGAGCATATCCTGGCCCGTTATGCTTTACTTTATACACAGGCACAGGAAGGTTGTGGTATTCAGCCGGAGAATGACTCTCTGATCTGTTTGGCATGGAAGTATTACAAAAAATATCCTCGGGAGCTGCGTAATCAATGCAAAGTTTTATATTACCGGGGATGTATCAGATTGCAAAAAGGTGATTATCCGGGAGCATTACGCCTGTTCCTGCAAAATGAAGAGAAGTTGCAGGAGGTAGACGATCCTTATTATTTAGGCCGGCTCTATCAATCCATAGGTGAGGTTTACTATGCTGAACTGAATTATGTCCGGGCTTATAATTATTTCAGTGAGGCCTATCCTTTGTTTGTTTGTTCCGGCAATATTCCGGAAAGGGTGAAAAATTTGCTTGCGATGACTGCGACGAGCTTGTGGATGCGGAATGTGGAACAGGCGGGCTATTATGCTACAATAGCACTTAAACTGGCTGAAGGGTTGCAGGACAAACCACTGATCAGCAGAAGCCTTGCCTATACGGCTGTATATTATGTGCTTTCCGGAAAACATCCTGTTTCATCCTATCTGCTCCGGCGCATGGAACGGTCGGCACGCGGAGATATTTCCGGCAGTTCCTGCCGGACGCTGGCCTGTGTGCACCAGCTGAATGGCAGACCGGACAGTGCACGGTACTATCTGAAACTTGCTGAAGCCAATACATCGGATATTCACGAATTATCCCTTTTGTTATATATGAATTTTCAGATGAATATGCAGGCGGAAAATTTCCGGCAGGCGACCGGCAACCTCTGCCGTTATATTCATCTGACCGATTCGTTGACCCATTCAAAACTGAATACTTCGGCCGGAATGCTCGAGCGGACCTATTTACGGACACGTACTGCCTTTGTGAAATACCGCATGCGTAACCGCATCCGGTGGGAAATTACAGGAGCTTGTATTGTAGTGTTTCTATTGGGGGCAGGGGGACTTTTGCTGCGTCAGAGGATGCGATGGCAACGGATACGCAATGAGCATTATTTATTGCTCATCGAAGAGGCTCAGTCTGAGTATGGGAAGCTTTCCGAACAGATGAATGTACAGTACGACACGGAAAAAAACCTGAAAGGGCTGATCGCATCGCGTTTCCATGTGATTGACGAACTCGGCCGGGTTTATTATGAACGGGAGAACTCTTCATCACAGCAGGCAGCTATCTTTCAGCAGTTCACGGAGATTGTTTCCGGTTTTTCCGGAAGCGGGGAGATGTGGCAGGAGCTGGAAAAAATCGTGAATACCGTGCACGATAATGTCATGGAAAAGCTCCACTCTGATTTTCCTGCGATGAAACAGTCTGACCGCCGGTTACTGTGTTATATTTTCGGAGGTTTTTCGCCCCAGGTTATCAGCCTGTTTATGCGGGACAATGTTGCCAATATTTATGCCCGTAAGTCGCGATTGAAAGCCCGTATCAAAAATTCTGGCTCGCCCCATAGTCCCCTCTTTTTGTCACTTTTGGGACAGGTGTCAGATCAGTGTTAGAAATTCAGATTGAATGCGGGTATAACGTACTGATTATTTGATATTAACAATTGGATGTGTTAGATTTCTCTTTCTGGAATGCAACTGAAAAATACTGTGGCTTTGTTATTTTTAAGGGAATAAAAATTTTGCTTATGAAACAAATATTTACATGGATGGTTGCAGTTGCCGTATGTGCATCCTGCACCAGGGAAAACATCGGGGATGTTCCGCGTGATAAATCCCCTTCGGAAACAGGGAATCTGTTGGGAAAAAAACTGGAGAATCCCTATTCGCTTGGCAATATGCGCCGGGCTTTGGCGAATCTGAGTCCGGCAACCCGTTCGGGTTTGGGTGAGGCTGATATTCAGGCTACACATTATTATGTGAAATTTATGCCTGAAACGGAGGAAGAGCTGGATTTGCTGAAACAGGATACAACTGTTATTCTTTATGAATATCCCCTGGATTATGAGCTTGGGGAAGGATTTGAAGGTAACTATCACGATCCGGCAGTACCGGATTCTTTACCGACTTACCAATATGCATCCATCAGTGTGGGCCATTGGGCAGAGGTCAGCAGGACTCCGGTTCAGTATGAAATTCTGGAGGAACTGTTTATTCCCGACGAAGACAAAGACGACGGGACCGCCGTGGTTACCCGTTCCGGGACGGCAGCGTCCCTGAACGAAGCATTGGCGGATGCACTGGTCGAAGAGGCATTGCGGATCACCGGAAACGATCAGGAGGAAGAGGTCCAAACCCGTGGCCGCTCGAAATGGAGGCCGGCAGGACGCATAACCGTGTATGACAATTTAGCCGGGCAGATCCCGTTAAAAGGGGCAAAAGTGCGTGCCCGCCGCTGG
>CAJMQA010000069.1 GCA_905215395.1 uncultured bacterium
TTGGATACTGTCACTGCTGAACTCTCTGATTCAGGAAGTGACAGAAGCTTACGAGAGATATGAACCGACACGCGCCGGACGCGCGATTCAGGATTTTGTCATTGAAAACCTGTCGAATTGGTATGTCCGCTTGTCCCGGAAGAGATACTGGGGAGGAGAATATTCCCAGGACAAGATCTCGGCTTATCAGACTTTATATACCTGCCTTGAAACCATTGCAGTGTTAGCGGCCCCCATTGCTCCGTTCTATATGGAGCAAATATTTGGCGACCTGAATAAAGTGACCCGACGCCATTCCGGCAGTGTCCATTTGGCTGATTTCCCGAAAGCTGACAAGACATTGATCGACAGCCAACTGGAAGAACGGATGGAACTGGCTCAACAAATTTCATCCATGGTATTGGGATTGAGACGGAAAGTCCAACTCCGTGTACGCCAACCGCTGAGTAAACTAATCATTCCGATACTGAACGAAGAGATGATCCCACAACTCGATGCTGTAAAAAACATCATCCTGTCTGAGGTAAATGTAAAAGAAATTGAATACATTACCGATACAACCGGAGTACTGGTAAAGAAAATAAAACCCAATTTCAAAACTCTGGGACCGAAATACGGAAAATACATGAAGCAAATCTCTGCAGCAATCGCAGGAATGGAACAAAGTGATATTTTTGATTTCGAGAAGAACGGAGGATGTGAGTTGAAAGTTGGTGCAGAAACTCTGGAACTGAGCCTTGAAGATGTGGAAATCCTTTCTGAAGACATTCCGGGTTGGCTGGTTGCTAACGAAGGACGCCTGACAGTAGCCCTGGATATCAATGTGACCAAAGAACTGAAAGAAGAGGGTATTGCCCGGGAACTGATCAACCGGATTCAGAATCTCCGCAAAGAAAGTAATTTTGACGTAACGGATAAAATTACATTATGTATAGGCCGGCATCCGGAAATCAACGAAGCTGTTAAAAATTTTTCACAATATATAGCTAGCCAGGTATTGGCAGAAGATATTGCTTTGACTGAGCATAAAGATGCAAATGCAAAAGAGGTGGAAATCGATGAAATCCATACCTTTATCAGTATCGGGAAGATAAACTGATATTCCGGTCAAACAATATCGTTCTTCTTCACGTAGGAAGATTGGAATTTTTTATTAACTTAGACGAAAACTTACATCTATGGCAGAAAAGACAAGATATTCAGATGAAGAGTTACAGGAATTCAAAGAATTGATTCTTGAGAAACTTGATAAAGCGAGAAAGGATTACGATCTTTTGAAAGCGGTTATTTCAGGAAGCGATGGGAATGATATCGCTGACACTTCTCCTACGTTCAAAGTACTGGAAGAAGGAGCCTCTGTACTCTCAAAAGAAGAGGCAGGCCGTCTTGCCCAGAGACAAGCCAAGTTTATTGCTCATCTGGAAGCAGCATTAGTCAGAATTGAAAACAAAACATACGGGATTTGCCGGGTTACCGGAAAACTGATATCCAAAGAGAGATTACGTGCAGTACCCCACGCAACCCTTAGTATTGAAGCTAAAGAAGGACAAGAATCTTAATCGCTGCAGCGATTAAGATTCTCTTATACGTAATTCTTATTTTTATTCTATGAGTGTGCGAAATAAACTGGCAATTTTCATTGTCGCCCTTTTAGTTCTGGATCAGGCCGTAAAAATATGGATCAAGACCCATATGATGATCGGAGAAGAGTTCAGTGTTTTCGGAAACTGGTTTAAGATTCTGTTTATCGAAAATAACGGAATGGCTTTTGGTATGGAACTGGGAGACGGAAAATTCGGCAAAACCATTCTGAGCTTATTTCGTATTGTCGCTGTTGCCGGAATCGGTTGGTATATTCTGAAACTGGTAAAGGAAAAAGCTCCTCTGGGAGTTCTTTTTTCATTTGCCCTGATTTTTTGCGGAGCAATCGGAAATATTTTCGACAGTCTGTTTTATGGGATGATATTCAGCGACAGCCACTACCAGATTGCCACTCTGTTTCCTGCTGAAGGAGGTTATTCCTCTTTCCTGCATGGTAAAGTTGTGGATATGTTGTATTTCCCTTTGGTTGAAGGCACACTGCCCAAATGGCTTCCTTTCTGGGGTGGTCAGGATTTTATTTTTTTCCGACCTGTATTTAATCTGGCAGATTCATACATCACTATCGGAGTTCTTCTGCTCATTCTTTTTTACCGCAAATTTTTTTCCGATAAAAAATAATCTGTTCAGGGACTCCAGGGCATAAAATTTACCTTTTACTTTTTACTTTTTACTTTTTACTTTTTTTTTCGTAGGTTTGCAGCTTGATTTTTATTTTTGAATTTGGCATGTTACATGTCTGCTATTTTGAATGAAGTATGATTGAGAATCTGGTGATAGTAGAGTCCCCTGCGAAAGCTAAAACTATTGAAAAATTTCTAGGTAGTGGTTATACTGTAAAATCAAGTTTCGGACACATTCGCGACCTGGAAAAAAAAGACCTTGGAGTTGACATAGAACATAATTTTCAGCCGAAATACGAAATATCCTCCGATAAAAAAGCGATCGTCAATGAACTGAAGGCACTGGCTAAAGAAGCAAAGACAGTATGGCTGGCTTCCGATGAAGACCGCGAAGGAGAAGCCATTGCCTGGCATCTGTTTGAAGTGCTGAAATTAAAGCCGGAAAATACAAAACGTATTGTCTTTCATGAGATCACCAAAGATGCCATTCTGCACGCAATACAAAACCCCAGAGATATCGACAAGAATCTGGTAGATGCCCAACAAGCCAGACGGGTATTGGACCGGCTGGTCGGCTTCGAAGTGTCCCCGGTGCTTTGGAAAAAGGTTAAACCTTCGCTTTCTGCAGGACGTGTACAATCGGTTGCCGTGAAACTTATAGTCGAGCGGGAACGGGAAATCAATGCTTTTAAAGAACAACCCTATTACCGTATTGTCGGAAATTTTGAAACGGATAGCCAAGCTTCTTTAAAAGCCGAGGTTCAGGAACGTTTTTCAGACAAAACGACAACTTTATCATACCTCGAAGCTTGCAAGGATGCTGTTTTTACTGTAAAGAGCGTGGAAACAAAACCTACTTCCAGAAAACCAGCCCCTCCTTTCACGACTTCCACATTACAACAGGAAGCCTCCCGGAAACTCGGTTTTTCCGTATCACAAACCATGTCGGTTGCTCAAAAATTATATGAACACGGATACATCACTTACATGAGAACAGACTCTGTGAATTTATCCGACCTGGCTATTCGCACAGCTAAGGCAGTGATCTGTGAAACCTTGGGAGAGAAATACTCCAAACCCCGGAATTTTGCAACAAAAACAAAAGGAGCTCAGGAAGCCCATGAAGCTATCCGTCCGACCTATATGAACAAACCAGAGGTTGACGGAGACAGGAATGAGCAACAACTATACGATCTGATCTATAAAAGGACTCTGGCCTCTCAGATGGCCGAGGCCGAATTAGAAAGAACAAATATTATCATCGGTCTATCCAATCATGCCACACCTTTTACGGCCACCGGTGAAGTAATCATCTTCGACGGTTTCCTGAAAGTATATATGGAATCGCACGATGACGAACCGGATGATGAACATGCAGACTTATTACCGGCAATCAACAAAGGGGATCAGCTGAAACGGAAACTTATCACCGCAACAGAGCAATATACCCAGCATCCTCCCCGCTACACCGAAGCCAGTCTGGTAAAAAAGATGGAAGCACTGGGAATCGGACGTCCTTCCACCTATGCACCCACTATTACCACCATACAAAACCGGGGATACATTATTAGAGAATCCCGGGAAGGAACAGAACGCAATACCGAACAGCTGGAATTGAAAGATTCCGATATTAAAACAAAGACTTTTAAGAAAATATTCGGGGCAGAAAAGAAAAAACTTTTCCCATCGGATATGGGAATGGTAGTAACAGATTTCCTTTCAGAGCATTTCAAAAACATCATGGATTATAATTTCACTGCAGAAGCAGAGGAATCCCTGGATCATATTGCAGAAGGCTCTGTTGAATGGCAAAAAATGATTGGGGAATTTTACAATCCTTTTCATGAAACTGTCGAATCTACATTGAAAAATTCTGAACGGAACAGTGGACAACGCATTCTGGGTTCCGACCCCGTAAGCGGAGAAACTGTCAGCGTCAGAATTGGCCGGTTTGGCCCTATGGCACAAATCGGAGAGGGCGAAAATGTACGTTATGCCGGTTTGTTGAAAGGGCAGCTGATGGAAACTATTACTCTGGAAGAAGCTCTCGGACTCTTTAAATTTCCGCGCAAAATCGGACAATATGAGGACAAAGAAGTTACCATTGGCATCGGACGTTTTGGCCCCTATATCAAACACAATAACACTTTTGTATCCCTGAAAAAAGGAATAGACGATCCAGGTACCATCAATCTGGAGACTGCCATTCAGAGGATAGAAGAGAAAAGGGAAAATGACAGAAACAAACTGATCAAAATTTTTGATAACGGTATTCAGATACTGAACGGCCGTTTCGGGCCTTATATTTCATACGATAAAGCCAACTACAAAATACCCAAGACTTTGAAGGCAGAGGAACTTACGCTGGAAAAATGTATGGAATTGATTGAAAAAGAAGGAAGTAAAAAGAAAACGAGAACAAAAAAAACAAGTACGAAAACGAAAACGAAGAAAAACTGAATATTTGACCCGGTAAACGAAAGAGGTTTATGTGAATAAACAAATAAATAATTTGCACAACATCACAGTTTTATCTATCTTCGTACCCTTGAAAAAATAGTGCAGGTTATAAAAAACATTAAATTTTTAATATAAATGGCAACATTACAAACAATCAGAAATCGTGGCGGACTACTTGTTAGTATTGTGATCGGTCTGGCCCTAGTAGCATTCATCGTTGGAGATGCGTTATCCTCTGGTTCAAGAATACTCAACGGTTCCAGAAACCAGGTAGGAGAAATTGCCGGAGAAGGTATTTCTATCATAGATTTCCAGAATCGTGTCGCAAAGAACGAGGAAATGATAAAAATGATGAATGGTATCAGTAACCTGAATGAGGAACAGCAGACCATGCTGAGAGAAAATACATGGCAGCAGATTGTCATGGAAAAGCTGATGCAAGAGGAATATGATGAAACAGGTATTGATGTCAGTGGGGATGAGTTGTATGATATATTGCTGGGGGAAAATATGAGCCCGGCAGTACGTCAGCTTTTTGCAGATCCGAACACCGGGGCTGTGGACATTGACAATGCCAGAAATATCATTAAAAGTCTGATTGATGCTCCTGCCAACACTCCGCAAAAAGCTTACTGGTTAAATATGGAAGAAGAGATTGCCTCTTCCCGGAAAATGTCAAAGTTCAATGCTCTATTGGCGAAATCATTATATGTAACAGATGTGCAGGCACAGGAAAATGTCGAAAACAATGCCTCCAAATCAGACATCAGCTACATTGTAAAAAATTATTCTACCATTGATGATGCTTCTGTAAATGTGACAGAAAGTGAAATCAAGGAATATTATAACAACCACCAGAAAAAATTCGAACAACCGGAATCCAGAAAAATTGTATATGTCAATTATGATATAGAACCTTCCGGAGAAGATTATACAGAAACGGAAAAAGCCGTAGCTGAACTGGTTCAGGAATTTGGAGAAACAAACGATCCGATTGACTTTGCAAATCTGTCTTCAGACAAAAAAGCCGATCATAGTTTTCTGAAAAAAGATGAAATTACCAACGATAGTCTGGCCGATTTCTTATTCAGTCAGAAATCAGGTGTATTTGGTCCGTATCTGGAAAACAATGCCTATAAAATCTCCAGAGTTGCTGCAGTTAAAATGTTACCTGATTCAGTCAGAGCCCGCCACATCCTGATTGCTCCTCAGAATAACGATTACATGCATGCAAAAGCTATTGCAGATAGTCTGGCCAATATGCTGAAAAAGGGTGCTAATTTT
The DNA here is from genome assembly GCA_905215395.1 of uncultured bacterium. GTDB lineage: Bacteria > Bacteroidota > Bacteroidia > Bacteroidales > Marinifilaceae > Odoribacter. The sequence continues at coordinate 5,967 of CAJMQA010000069.1, forward strand.
GAAGAATTGGCAAAAGCAAATTCCAGTGATCAAAATTCTGCTGTAAACGGAGGAGATTTGGGATGGTTCAACCAGAAAACAATGGTTCAGCCTTTCAGCGACACCGTATTCTTTTCTAAGAAAAATGATATAAAAGTAGTACTGACTCAATTCGGTGCCCATGTTGTTCAAGTAACTGATATGGCCAAACCGGTAGAGAAAATACAGATTGCAACAGTAGAAAAAGAGGTCTTACCCTCAGCCAAAACTAACAACAAGATTTACAATGATGCCCGTACTTTCGCTATGAATGTTAACAATCTGGATGATTTTAACAAGAAAGTGGAAGAAACAGGACAGACAAAACGCATTGCAACTATCAGTAAAAACGATAGAAGTATCGCAGGTATGGAAAATGTACGGGAGATGATCCGACAGATTTACATGTCTGCAGAACCGGGAGAAACTGTGAAAACAACAGATGGTTCCATCATCTTCGAAAACGGAAATAAATTTACCATTGCTGTTTTGACAGATATCAATGAAGAAGGAGTAGCACCGCTCGCAAATGTTGCCTCCAACATAAAACAAATCCTGATGCAGAAAAAGAAAGCAGATATTCTGAAGAAAGAGCTGGAAGCAGCGAAGAGCGGCAGTGAAAGTTTACTCTCTATCGCTCAAAAAGCCGGTCTGGAAGTTCAGGAAGCCAATGAAATAACCTTCAACTCTTTCCAGATTCCGGGAGCAGGCATCGAACCTAAAGTAATTGCAGCTTCATCTCTGATAGAACAAGGCAAAATTTCTGAACCGATTGCCGGTAATCAGGGAGTATACATCATCCTGGTTAACAACCGTACCACAGAAGAGGTAAATCCGGATATGACCGAACAAACGAAACAGGCTCTGGAACAGACTAATATGTATCGTACCAATTATCAGGCCATACAAGCCATTTTGAAAAACGGAAATGTAGTAGATCAAAGATATAAATTTTACTAATTAACTAATATACAAGCTTTTAATAGAAGGAGTCTTTGAAGTACTCCTTCTGTTTTTTAGATAGTGTACCGTTACGTACCATCAATACGTCAAATTATTTTAAGAATATATTATAATCCATGATAAAGCTCAAAAATAACTTTTGTCATTTGATTCCATGAAAAGCGCTGTTTGAGTTGTTCCGCTTCTGCCTCAAAATCCATTTGCCGCTCTTTGTCATAAAAATCGACAATGGCATCGGCAATAGCTGATGCCTCAGGCCGAACCACATAACCAGACTTCTTGTCGGCAATGATTTCGCCCAGTCCACCGACATCTGTGACCAACATAGCTTTATTAAAATGGTATCCGATTTGGGTCACTCCACTCTGTGTTGCTGTTTTATAAGGCTGTACCACCAGATCGGCAACACAGAAATAGCGGTTAATTTCTTCATTAGGAATATATTCAGTATGCAAGATGACTTTATCCCGCAAATTAAATTCCCTGATTATATTCAGATACTTTTCTTCGTCAGCATAAAATTCTCCAGCCACTATCAAACGCAATCTGCGCTCACGCAATCTTGGGTCAGCCATTGCTTCCAGCAATAAATCCAACCCCTTATAATCCCGGATAAACCCAAAAAACAGGAGATAACGATCGTCCGGATCCAGCTTCAGAGCAGACAGAGCTTCTTCCCGGCTGATCATCTTCCCATAATGATCATAAACGGGGTGAGGCGTAAACCGACGTTCAGGCCGGGATACCAATTTCCCTACATCATTATAAACCTCATGTGACATAGCAATATAACCATCCACACCACCTGTAAAATATTTAGTCAGCAAATAGTCTCCTGGACGTTTCTCGTGAGGAATCATATTATCAGCAATACATATCACCCGGGTATGTCGGTTCCTGCGGGCTATCCTGCATATAGTTCCCAGTGAAGGTCCGATGAAAGGAATCCAGAATCTCACCAGAATCAGATCCGGTTTCATTTTTTTCAGCTCAATTCCTACTTTCAACCAGTTAAAAGGATTCACTGAATTTACCTTCCTGACCATTTTTATTCCCTCAGGTGCCGCCTCATCAGTATATTGAGATTTGCCGGGAAAAAGAAATCCCGGATATTGCAATGTAAAATTATAAATAAGCACTTCATGGCCCTCTTCCATCAGTTGCCGGGCAAGTCTTTCATTCATGGCAGCCAGTCCGCCCCGATAAGGCCAGGCAGTTCCTAAAATCAGTATTCTCATAAACGATTTGGTCATTAGGTTTTCAAAAGTATCAAATAAAACTAAGTTTTCAAGAGAAACATTGGCGAAATTCTCTCAAAAATCCTACTTTTGTAAGAGTTAAGGCCATTGTGGAATGTTTAAAACAGCAGACAACCAATAGTATGGGATACCAATACAGAATATCCGTTGTGATTTGTACTTACAACAGAGAGCAATTCCTACCAGGCTTAATGGAATCTATTGTTCTGCAATCACTCCATAGACAAGATTTTGAAATTCTATTCATCAATAACAACAGCACAGACCGTACAGAATCTATCTGTCAGCAATTTATCCAGGATTATTCCGGCTACTCTATCCGGTACCTGACAGAAACCAATCAGGGATTATCCTATGCCAGAAATTGCGGAATCCGGGAAGCACAAGGAGAATACATCACTTTTGCAGATGACGATGCTATTCTGGCACCGGATTTTTTGGAAAAAGTTTGTAATTTTCTGGATAAACATCCTGATATTGCTGAAGTTGGGGGACCTATATTCCTGAAATATCTCGGAAATATTCCGGCTTGGGAAAATCCCTATATGAATTCTTTGTTAGGATATTTTTATCCCTCTCCGGTCTCTTATTACATGAAAAAAAAGAATAAAAAATATCCCCGGGGATCCAATATGACCTTCCGTACTGCTGTATTTTCAGACTGCGGAGGTTTCAACACCGCCTTGGGGCGCATCAAAAAAGCTTTAATAGGGGGAGAAGAAAAAGACATGGCCTTCCGGATCCTTTCTGCCGGAAAAAAGATTGCCTATATTCCGGAAGCTATTGTATATCATCTGGTTCCGGAAGCAAGGACCACAATCCCGTTTATACGTGAACAGGCACTAGGTATCGGTACCAGCGAACAAATCCGTTCGAAAGCTAACAAGGAATACCCCAAACGTCTTCTGATTGAAACGATAAAATGGGGGGCAACCTTTATCCTTTGGTTCTGCTACTCCATAAGCTTTAAATTCCAGAAGGCCAATATGCTGATCCGTTTCCGTTATTGGGTCAGTCAAGGATTAATGAGAACAATAAAACCAGAAATAATATGAAAAAAATCAATTTCCGCCCAATATATCCGCATATCATTATCATCGTGCTGTTTGCCATGGTAGGCTATCTCTATTTTTCCGATATGTTTGACGGAAAGGTTATCACTCAATCAGATGTTTCTTCCTGGAAGGGAGCCGCACAGGAAATTCACAAATACAAGGCGGAAACAGGACAGGAAGCACTCTGGACAGGCTCCATGTTCAGTGGTATGCCTTCGACCACTATTTCTTTGAGCCATCCGGGTAATTATACGGCTTTTATCTATAAAGCACTTCATGGGCTACAGGCTCCGGCAAGCTGGCTAATCATTTCCATGATCGGCTTCTACCTTTTACTACTCTGTTTCAAAACCAACCGTTGGATTGCTGCCGCAGGTGCCATAGCCTTCGCTTTTTGCAGCTATAATTTCCAAATCATCCAGGTAGGACATGCCACCAAAATGACTGCCATCGCCTATATGCCCTGGGTGTTGGCTGCCATTATCTATGCCTATCGCTACAAGCCTCTCCTGGGAGCTGCATTTACAGGTATTGCCCTTTCGCTGGAAATCCAGTCAGGCCACCCTCAGATTACCTATTATCTCGGTTTCATTGTCCTGTTTTATATAATAACAGAAGCTATTACCGCCTTTAAAAAGAAAGCAATCCCACAGTTCATTAAAGTTTCTCTATTTGTATTACTGGGAGCAGCACTCGGATTCGGCAGTAATGTTAACAGCTTGTGGCCGACAGTTGAATATGGAAAATATACCATGCGTGGCGGTTCCGAACTTACCCACAGCAAAGATATAAACGCCAAAGGTCTGACCAAAGAATACGCCACAGCCTGGAGCTATAGCATAGCAGAAACCCCCAATCTCCTGATTCCGAATTTTGCCGGAGGAGCCTCCGGGGGGGCTTTAAGCAAGAATTCAGAAACTTACAAGGTGCTCCGCCAGGGAGGGGCTCCCAATGCAGACCAGATGATCAGGCAAATGCCAACTTACTGGGGACTTCAGCCATTTACAGCCGGACCTATGTATATGGGAGCAATTACTATATTCCTGTTCGTTTTAGGACTTATACTCATCAAAGAACCCATAAAATGGTGGCTTGCTGCTATCTCATTACTGGCAATCCCGTTGGCATGGGGACAACACTTTATGTGGTTTTCCAACTTGTTCTACGACTATGTACCTTTGTACAACAAATTCCGGATACCTTCCATGATACTGGTCATCCTACAGGTTACTCTCCCATTGCTGGGATTCTATACGGTCAATAAGATATTTAACAATTCATTTGACCGGAAAACCATTGCACATAGCATGAAAACAGCCTTAGGTATCACCGCAGGTTTCTGTGCTTTATTCGCTATATTCCCTTCACTGGCCGGAAGTTTCTCTTCACCTTCCGACAGTCAGTATCCGGAATGGCTCCAGCAAACCCTCCCTTCTGACCGGGAATCTTTACTCAGGGCGGATGCTTTCCGTTCCCTGATTTTCATACTGCTAAGTGCAGCTGTTATCTGGGCAGGATACATCAAAAAAATCCGCTTTACCTATGCTATCGGATTACTGGCAGTGCTTGTTATCACCGATATGTGGACGATAGACAAACGCTATCTGAACAGCGAACATTTTGTGACTCCCAGGGAATTCAATCAATCCTTTCAGGCAAGGCCTGTTGACAAAGAAATATTGAAAGATAAAGACCCGAATTATAGGGTACTCGACCTCACAGTCAATACTTTCAATGACTCACACGTCAGTTATTTTCATAAAACAATCGGAGGTTACAGTGCAGCCAAAATTCAGCGCTATCAGGATATGATTGAATACCATCTGATGCCGGAAATGCAAACCCTGGTCCGACAACTCCAAAATCAAACCACCTTACCGGACATAGACAGTCTTCTGAAGCAACTACATGTATTAAACATGCTCAATGCAAAATACATTGTCATCGCCCCTAACGGAGCTCCCTTGTACAACCCGGCCGCATTAGGGAATGCCTGGTTTGTGAACGATTATAAAACCGTAAAAACAGCCGATGAAGAAATTGCAGCATTAAAAATCATTGATCCGGCCCATACCGCCATCATCAATGAAAATTTTCTTCCATTATTGCAAGAGGAAAAATTTTCATCCGATAGTACAGCTTCCATCCAATTAATCTCTTATTCACCCAATCAACTGGAATATAAATACAAAGCTTCTGTCCCACAGTTAGCAGTTTTCAGTGAAATTTATTACCCGGCAGGCTGGAAAGCCTATATTGACGGCAAGGAAACACCTCATTTCCGGGCCGACTATATTCTGAGAAGCATGACCGTTCCGGCAGGAGAACATACAATTACCTTCACCTTTGCCCCGGAATCCTACTATCTGGGGGGATGGATTTCACGTATATGTTCATCCATATTATTATTATTTTTGATAGGATCGGTATTCCTGACCAAACGCACTATACCCAACCCCTGACCCGAATCAGGGGTCATTTCGGAAAAACACTTTTCAATTTATAACTGACCAGGCACATCAGTTTCCCAATAATAACCGGATTTAAAGTAAAAAAAGGAGGGAAACAGGCCCGGAAATATTTTTTATGGTAAAAACAATAGAAAAACCAACGGTACCATATAAAGCTATTAAATGCTGTAATTGGAAAACAACCCTCTTTCTTATTCTGCCTGATCAAAACAGAATACCATTTCCCTGACTTTTTCAGTGCAGAAGAAAATGACTCTGTCCCTCCATAAGTCAAAGTTCCTATTAATTTATGTCCTTCTATTTTATCCCCATACTTATCATACAAACTGGCAAATCTCTCCTTTAACTGACGGTCTATGATCTCCGTCCGTTTCTTCTCCATAAGCCGGTCTGCCTGCTGACTGATATTTTCTCCATGCCATCTGTAAAGTAATAAAAACTCAGGCAAATTATACATCCGGGTCCGATGGGAAATTCTTTCCCACAAATCGTAATCTTCTGCCACCGGGAAACCAGGATTGTAAGATAGCGCCCCCAGCGCTTCCCTGCTGATAATAACGGACGATTGTACAAAAGAACTTTGAAATAAAAGATTTATACGGATATAAACATCTTTCGGGGGCATCTGTATATAACCGGTCGTCTCATTCTTGTCATTGACCTTTCTTGCCCAGGTTCCACATATTCCATATTCCGGATGCCGTTCCATAAAATCTATCTGCAGCTCTATCTTTTCCGGTAAAGCTACATCATCACAATCCATTATAGAGAAGTATTTCCCTTTTGCGAGAGAAAACAATCTATTCCTTGTACCCACAATACCCCGGTTCGTTTCATTCTCGACATAGCAAATCCGAACATCATCAAATCCCTGAATCACCTCCTTGCTGTCATCTGTAGAAGCATCATTACAAATAATTAATTCAAGATTTGCATAAGTCTGATTCAAGATGCTTTTTATTGCTTCCCCGAGGTATTTCCCTCCGTTATATACCGGCATCAACACGGATACGAGAGGCTGTGCTTTCATAATGTACCCTTTAAATCAGCCACCAATTTAATCGCGTGAGCCGTCCTCTTTTCCACCGGAGGCAGTTCCATATAATTATCATACATTATCGACAGAACCTTATGATAATTCCTGGGGACAGGAAATTCCCTATCTTCAAAACGTAACCTCTCCAAAGG
>CAJMQA010000070.1 GCA_905215395.1 uncultured bacterium
ACGCCTTCGACTCAACCTTCCCTGAGAAATTATGTAAAATCTCCCGGACTGAGTTACGGTTGATGCGATGCATGATCCAGCCAAACAGCAATCCGGCAATCCCCAGAGTAATCAGAACTACTATTCCGATATACAAAAGGATTTCTCCCACAGATAACGACAAAGCATAAGGCATTTCAGGGGATATGACCGCCACAAACCAGGGATGCAACACGGCAACACATATCCCCGACAATATCAGAGCTATGAACATATAAATCCCGGTTTCCTGGAATATTCCCATAAACATACGCCGGTTTCCGGCTCCCAGGCATCTCTGCATCACAATTCCCGGAGCGCGGGCGTGCAATTGCGCCATGGCGATCATCAGATAATTTCCAGCTGCCAGAATCAGAATCAGCAAACTGATCCCTCCCAAAATGACATTCAATCGTTTTGAACCATGCGGAAAGTTTTCCCGTATATGGTCCGACTCCATGTATATTTCCGCCAAAGGCTGCAATCTGTACTGATGTTCACTGGCTTCTATCCAATGATAGTTTTTCTCAACAATCTGAGGAATCGCTTCTTCTATGGCTCCCCGGTCACAATTCTTATCCAACAGGAAATAGGTATATAATCCATGCATTCCCCAGGAGTCATAACGAGTTTCGGACATAAAAGTAAAATCACAGATAAAGTCTGCCTGCAAAGAAGAATAGGCAGGTATATCCTTCATTACCGCCACAATCTGATACTCTTTCCCCATATCTTTATCGTCCTGTGCCATTTTTAAGAGCAAAGTCCGTCCCACCGGATTCTCCTTCCCATAAATCTTCAGGGCTGCTTTTTCGGAAATTACCAGCCACTCCCTTCCCCAATCCTGGCTGACATCTCCAACAAGCAGAGGAAAAGTAAATACACTGAAAAACTGTTTGTCCGTAAAAAATATATTCTTATTCCGGAGTACCTCTCCGGTTTCAGTTTTATGTATATTATAATAATGCCCCGGTGCTATGCGCACATACTCCTTTATTCCCGGAAATTCAGCCTGGGTGTAAGGAGCTACCGGAGCAGAGGTTATACTCTCCCAATGCTGAGAGTAACTACTTTGCTCAAGGACACGATAGATATCCGGCAAATTTTTATGAAAACGGTCGGTTTTCCACTCCTTAGCGATGTGTGAATAAATCAGTAAAGCGGCTGTCAGAGCAATAGTCAACCCAACAACATTAATCACGGCATATACTTTATACCGTCCTATCCTCCGGATAATAATTTTAAAATATTCCATCATTTAATCGTTTTTCAGAGCCTCAGCAGGATTGGTGTTGGCAGCTTTCCGGCTTTGCCACAATAAAGTGGCAAATGCAACCAAACCTGTAAACAATAACGCAACTACAAACAACCAGCCAGCCAGGGAGGCCGATTCTGTGTAACCTTCCCGGTATCTTTGGATAATTAGCCAGGCAACGGGGACTGCAATGACAAATGCAAGGGATATCAACAGCAGGAAACTCCGGATCAACAGATATAAAATCTCACCGGTAGTAGCTCCATTCACCTTACGGATCCCTATTTCCCGGTAACGCTGACGGGCATCGAAAAAGGAAAAACCGAACAATCCTATGGTAGAAATCAATACAGCCAGTAAGGTAAACAGGGTGGCGGTCATGACTATCTTCTTGTCTTTGGAATACAGCTCCTCCACCTCTTCTTTAAAAAAATGGCACTGCAATTCCCCCGGCGTATCCATTTTAGCATACAGACTTTTTAAAAAGCTGATCGTTTCCTTTTCTCTTCCTTCTGTGATGTGCATCTGTACCGGCATATCACCCTTATCGCCGAAATACACCATGACTAACGGAAGAATAGGCGAAGAGATATGATTAAAGCGAAAATCTTTCACCACTCCGATAATACGCCAGCCCGACCCCCAATAACTACATGCCAATGTTTCCTCCTCTATGGATTTAATTCCCAATTGCTTCATAGCCGTCTCATTAAGCACTACTTTATTTTCACGTGGTTTATCCTTCTCCGAATCGAAAAAGCGTCCCTCTTTTAACTCCAGTCCGTACAATTCCGGATAAGCTGCGTCCACAGTCGACAAAGAACAGGAAATATACTCACTGGTAGAATTATCCAGTTTCCAGGGCATCAGACTGGCATCAAAGAACGAATTCCCGAAAGATACGTGCTGAACGTATGGCCATTGACGGATTTCATTTATGACCAGATCCATTTTACGGCTGTGAAGATCGAGAATATTATGCATTTTTTTAGCAGTTGCCGCTCTTTCGGCTTCATCCTCCGACCAGCCGAAATTTACTTTGGGCTCCCTGAACAACATGGCATGTATAATATTCTCCTGTTTTATACCCAAATCCTGATGGAGCATAAAATACAGTTGCCGGATAAAATAAATGGAAACTATCAGCATGATCATCGTCATGACATACTGTACCCCAAGCAAAATCCGACGTATACTCAATGCCCTACGACCCGAACCATTGCTTTTCATCACCATGCCCGGGTGAATCCGGGAATATTTCCACCAGGGCCAAAGCGAAGTGAGAGCCGGTAATACCAGTATAATTCCCAGACACAACAACAAATCAAAGCCCCAATTTATCCTCAAAGGAATATTCAATTCATTCTCAATCCAGCCGGAACAAACTCCGGTCAATAGTCCCGCAATTCCAATTGCTGCAACAACTATGATCAGGTTTTCCAACCAGAAACCGATCCACAAATTCAGATTGTCCAGTCCATGTACCCGTTTTACCCCCAGCTCCTTATCCCTTTTCAACAGAGCCACCTGGTAGATATTGACGTAATTGACAATACTGATCAATAGTATGATGATACCGGCAATAAGCAGAATCCCCAGTGATTGTTTATTTCCCTGATGCATGGTAGAGACCAGACTTACGTCCGTCGACCTGTCGAAATACAATTTATCGAAAGCCACTGCACCATATACAAAATACTGGAAAGTTTTCATAAACTTATCCTCTGTCAGACGATCCAGCACCGATTGTATATTCATATTTTTCTTCAAAACCAAACATTCAGTCATCGATCTCGAAAAGTCAGACCGATCCAGAATTAACACATCAAAAGAAAAAGAGCTGTTGACCGGCAAATCCCTGAGAATTCCGGTCACCCGATACACTTCATTCCAAAACGGGATCTCTTTTCCGAGAGGGTCCTGATGACCGAAAACCTTCTGCGCAAAATGCTCTGTAATGACCATATCAGTCTCTCCCCGCAAAACCGTTGCGGTATCACCTGCCAGAAGAGGGAAAGAAAATACACGGAATATATCAGGAGTGGAAAACAATACATCCGCATTGACCACCTCTCCACCGACTATCAGATTTTCATTTTCCAGCATCCCTATGGCTGTCCTTGCTTCTACTTCCGGAAAATCACTGATTTTCTCCTTGAAATTGATGACAGAACTCAGACGCGAGACATCCACATCCGACGAACGGCTGGTAATGAAATACATCTGGTGAAAATTTTCATGAAAATGATCGGTTGTGTATTCCTGCCATATATATTTAGCAATGACAATCATACAGGCCAAACCTATTCCCAGTCCCAGTATACTGATTACAGAGCACAACCGGCTTACTTTCAACGCCCGGAAAGCATATGTCAATACGTTACGATATTCCATGACAATTTAAAATTATTCATTTCTCAAAGCATTTACCGGATTCGTAGTTGCCGCCTTATAGCTCTGCCAACCTATCATCAGTAAAGCCATCAAAGCAGTCAATAACCCGACCCCAATATAAATCAAAGGTGTTTGTGAGGTCCGGAAAGGAAAAGAAGTCAACCAATAATCCATAATATACCAAGCCAACGGGCAAGCAATGACAAATGCCACCACAATCCATTTCATAAAGCTCACAATCAGCATTTGTAAGATATTTTCAATCCGGGCCCCACTCACCCGTCTCAATCCGATTTCCTTCACCCGTTGCCGGATAAAATAGGTTGCCATAGCCAGAATTCCCATCATTGCCAAAGTAAAAGCAATAACAGAAAAATAACCGATCAAACGGGCTGTTTTCTCATATTGTTCATACTGTTCCTGAAGCATACGATCCCCAAAGTCAGATTCAAAAGGAATATGATGAACAAATTCACTGTACTTTTCCTTCAGATTCCGGAATGTCTTCACCGGATCGGGAGAATCCATCTTAACCAGAATACTCCTGGAATAGTCCTGTTTTCCCATCGGCTCTATCATGACAGGTCCAACCCTATGGGTCAGATCCTGAAAATGAAAATCTTCAGTAATTCCCCGGATCATCCTGTTTCTGTTCTCCGGTAATACTAAAAATCCCAGTGAATCCATTCCGACCTCTTTCAGGGTTGCCCGGTTCACCCAGATACCGTATTCATTTCCTGTCGGTTCCACGGAGATATCCAATAAATTGAAAAAGGCTGTATCCACTTCAAATACCTGAAAACTCACCGTTTTATCTTCGTATATATAAATATTATTATTTCCTTCATCGAAAGGAGATCCGTTGGCATAACTGACTTGTACGATTCCGGGAATCTTCAAAAATTCATCCCGCAATGCCTCTTTATCCGAACTTTCAATCACAGATTCCAACCATACCACATTTTCAGCCTTAAATCCCAGGTCATAATGCCGTAAATAATTGGTCTGACGGACAATTGTCAATGTGCATATTATCAATACAATAGCCACCACATACTGAAAACAGATCAAGGCTTTACCGTATACGCCTTTCACCTGTTTCCGGAACATCCCCTTCATCACTTCTACGGGTTTGTAACGGGCCATAATATAAGCCGGGACTGCCCCGCCACACACACCCAAAGCCAATACAAGCAATACTCCCCAGAGCAAATTCTGTCCGGAAAATTGAGTTCCCAGGGATATCTGAGCCTTTAACACCTGATTGAAAAAAGGGAGTAAAAACCAATCCAATAAAAATGCCAGTCCGAATGCTACAAAACACAACACCACTGTTTCCAGTATAAATTGCAAAAGCAGTTCCCTGTCTGTCACCCCCATCAGCTTTTTCATGGCAACTTCCCTGGCCCTCGTCGCCGCCTGGGCAATGGATAAATTGTTATAATTAATCAGTGCCAGCAGCAAGACAATAAAAGCAACAGCCGACAACAACATCAAAAAATCCGGACTATTACCATGAGTTCCCCGCCCTGTCTTTTTCCCCCAATAAATTTCAGGCAAAGGTTCAAATTGAAAAATTTTATTTTTCCCGCATTCATATGTCCAATACCTCTCTTTCAATTTCTCCAGAATCTGCGGAGCTTTCCCCGGTAAATCCGTTCCCGGATAAGCCATCGCGTACAATCCGAACGAACTATTGTTATTGCTTTGCAATAATTCCGGATATCGCCAAATATCACTTAAAACGTCAAACCGGAGAAAAGCATCACATTTATCCAAATGTGTATTTTCCGGTAAATCTTCAATAATCCCTGTCACCCTGAAAGATAATTCCCCGCCGTATTTCACCTCTTCTCCCAGAGCATTCTCATTCCCGAACAATTTCCAGGCATATGAACGGGTCAGGACTATACTGTTCTTTTCCCTGAAAACAGCAGTTTGCTCTCCCTCCAGCAACGGAAATGAAAACATCCGGAAAAAAGCAGAATCGACCAGCAGGGCATCCAACTTTACTTTTTCCCTTTTCGGAGTTTCCAGATAACCTGCATGATGCCCCAAGCGGGTATAACACTCTATCTCGGGATAATCTTTTTTTAAAGATTCTCCCAATACAGTTCCCCAGAAAGATCCCTCATCACTGACAAGCCTGAATATCCGGTCTTTATTGACATGAAAGCGATCGACCGATAACTCCTGCCGTATATATGCTCCCAGAATAATGACAAAAGTCAGAGCTATGGAGAAACCCAAAACAGTAATTAAAGTATAAAATTTATTCCTGATCAGATTACGTGCGAAAAGTTTGACATCGAACATGACATTTCAATTTTTTTCAACCTGTTGTTAAAATTTACAATTGACATGCCAAAAATGTAATCCACTATTTCACAAGAAAATAACAGAAGTCCTAAAAAGAAAATTGTCCAAAAATCATACATCTACTGTACAATTTTCAGACAATTTCCTATTTCATTCCCAATACTTCGCGGGCGAAAAGAAAAGTCTGCTTTCTGACTTCAGGGATAGCCTTGGAAGTTCTTCCATACGCAATCACATGTACTCCTGCTTCCGGAAAAGCCACAGCTCTTTTATCCTGAGCGGGAGTCCCCAATTCATCAAACATTTTCAAAGCCGCTTTTACTTTTATTGTAGGATCCTGATGATCAGCATCCTTGTAGTAATATCCTAAAAACACCGGCTGACGGACTTTTTCAAACTCCTCCCGGTCCATACGCATATCCAATAGTTGCTGTAAATACACCTGAGCTTCTACCCGGTAGCGGGGATACCAATATTTACTATCTTCACTTCCGGGAGCATCATCAGACAAACAATACTTTCCACGGTGCATAGCCCGGGTGATCTGTAATCCCCAGGGACCGGTCAGCAGAGGGGCAAAAGGATTATTAATTTCGATATTCGGTGAATACAATATCAAGCCATCCACCAGTTTCGGGAAATCAGCTGCCAGCATCAATGCCAGCGTACATCCGGTGGAAGTTCCCATAATTACCACTTTCTGTCCCAGTTTATGAGCTACAACCAACGCTTCTTTGGCCGAATTATACAGATGAGCCGGAGTCATATCCAGCAAGGGTTCTTCCACGTTCAAACCATGAGCGGCCAAACGTGGCAAATAAGCATTCACTTTAAATTCCCTGACGAAATCATCGGTCAATGGATACCCTTCCCGGTGGCTGGCTGTAAAACCATGTAAGTACAACAACACATATTCCGTAGGTTGTCCCACAGAATCACCCCACAAAATCATACTTTCATTCCCTGCTCTGACGGCCAGATGTGATTCCTGTTTCCCGATATACTCACTGATACTATCTATACCAACCGATATATGCGGTAACTCTGTATTCAGGGAGGTACGGGGTAATTTCGGCCCAGCCCAGTATACAACCACGAAAACAACGATGACAACCAAGGGTATCATATATTTCTTTTTCATAATTAACCAATTACAGAGTTATCTTTAAAAATTCGTTATCTCACCCTTTTTCAACTTCTTCCATCAGCATCTCCAAAGCCTTGGATGCCGCCTTGGCGATATTGCGTTCACGCGTAAAAGAAAAAGTAAATTTCTTTGCATAGCTGCCTTGCGGACCTGCCAGGCCGATCCATACAGTTCCAACCGGCTTCTCGGGACTTCCTCCGGCAGGACCGGCAACACCGGATGTCGACACGGCATAGTCCGTTCCCATCAGCTTTCTTGCACCTTCCGCCATCTGAAGAACCACAGTTTCACTAACAGCCCCCTCCCGTTCCAGATCTCCGGTCTGAACTCCCAGCACTCTTTCTTTTATCTCATTTGCATAAGAAACGACACTTCCTTTAAAATAATCAGAACTACCTGCCACTGAAGTGATCAAATGAGCAATATAACCTCCTGTACAACTCTCTGCTGTTGCAACAGTAACACCCTTTTTACGCAATAACTCCCCCAATTGTTTCTCCAGAGCATCTTCACCTTCCGTATATTTCAGGCCTTCCAACTCTTTTTTCAGGCTTTCATAACACTCTTCCAGATGTTTAACTCCTTCTCCCCGGGCTGTAATTCTCAGGCGGATCAATCCCGGCGAAGGCAAATAGGCCAGCTTTAAGCCATCCCGCAAAGCATCCTCCCACTTTTCCAGACGTTGCGCCAGCATTGACTCCGGAATATCATATACTTTAAGCATCCGGTATTCCAATTGCAAATGGGGATATTTTTTCTTCAATTCAGGAACAATTGCCGTGTCCATCAAATGTTCCATTTCAAAAGGCACTCCCGGCAAAGAAATCAGGGATTTCCATCCTTTTTCAAACCACATGGCAGAAGCAGTTCCCTTATAATTACGTATAATGCGGCAGTTATCCGGCAATACAGCCTGTGAACGGTTGTTTTCGTTCATTGCCACACCTCTGCCTTCGAGTAACTCTTCCAACCATCCCATCGCTTCCCGGTTCAAAACAAGACGGGAACCGAAAAATTCAGCCAAAACCTTCTTGGTTACATCATCTTTTGTCGGCCCCAGCCCTCCCGTAACCAGGATCAGATCCGCCTCCTCCATTGCATATTGTACCGTCTCATATATTTCATCCCGTTTGTCAGGAATAGATAAAATCTCAGTTATTTCAACCCCAATATTGGTCAGACTCCGGGCTATATACTGAGAATTTGTATCCAGAATCTGTCCCATCAGAATTTCATCTCCGATTGTAATAATGATTGCATTCATCCAAAATCTTTTTATCGTTTGTTGTTCTGTATGTTTAATATAGCTTTTATTCTTTTCAGTAAAGAAGGATGAGAATAATAAACCCATTCATACAAAGGATGCGGAGTCAGGTTACTCAAAGCCTTTACAGATATCTTTTTCAGCCCGGAAACCAAAAACTCTCCCCGATAAAAAGTGGCAGCATAAGCGTCCGCCTCATATTCATTTTTGCGCGACCAGGCATTCATAAATAAACCCAATACCATACTCACCGGAGAATACAAGATTGTAAATGCGATCAATCCTAACTGGAAATAGGCCCGGTCTCCTCCCAGAGCCATGGACAGAACCGGTTGGTTTACAAATAAAGAAAACAACCACAAAATAATACCGGTCTGCAATACAGAAGCCACCATAAATTGCAGGGTATGCTTTTTCTTATTATGTCCCATTTCGTGAGCCAGAACAGCGACAATTTCTTCCTCACTCAGTTCTTTGAGTAAGGTATCGTACAATACAATCCGCTTTTTAGGTCCGAAACCCGTAAAATAAGCATTGGCTTTTGTGGAACGTTTCGATCCGTCTATCACAAATATATTGTCCAGCCGGAAGCCGGCCTGCAAAGCAAACGCATGAATCTTTTCCCGCAAACTCCCCTCTTCCAGGGGAGTCTGTTTATTAAACAAGGGAACAATCAGCTGGGAATAAAACATGGCCATAAACAGCGAAAACACAGTCACAAGTATCCACGCATACAACCAGAACCAGGAACCGGCCCACAAATAAAACCATACGACGGCTGTCAGTAAAATACCTCCGATCACACCTGATACGATCATCCCCTTCAATAAATCCAAAAGCCAGGTTTTTAACGTGGTTTTATTAAATCCATACTTCTCTTCGATACGGAAAGTGGTATACCAGTCAAAAGGCAGACCGATCAGTCCTGAAGCCAGAGATAAACACGCCATAAACAGCAGGGTCTGCAATATGACGCTATCGGTCTGTGTAACCACCTGCTCATTCAACCATCCAAACCCTCCGACACAAAGGAAGACCATCATAACAACGAAAGAAAAAGCCGAACTGATCAAATCAAAGCGGTTATTTTCCCGTTTATAATTCTGGAAACGCTTGTATTCATTCTCATCATAAATTCCAACCAGACTTTCCGGCAGCTCCGGAGACATCGCTTTCATGTTCAACGCCTCTAAAACTCTTTCCACGACAAAATCCAGGCATAAAAATACCACAATAACGATAAAAATAATTTCAGCTGTCATTATTACCTCTTTTCAATTTGATAAAAGACCTGTGAAGCCTTTTCTGATTAGAACTTGCTTGACAAATATATAAAAATTCATATATATTACAGTATTTGCCTGTATCAATTAAATTACGGAAATTTTTCTCTAAAACTTTAGACTTTTTCATTTATTAATCTTAATTTCGTTGCCGATTATCAGAAAGGATAAGACTTTGACATTAACAATCAAAATTATATACCATGGCAGAATTCAAGTATCAGGAACCGTTTCCTATCGAAAAAGACACAACAGAGTATCGTCTTCTGACCAAAGACTATGTTAAAACCATTGAATGTGAGGGAAGAAAGATTTTAAAAATAGAAAAAGAGGGGTTGGAATTACTTTCCCGTGAAGCTTATACGGATGTTTCATTCTATCTGCGTGCTTCCCACCTGCAAAAATTAGCTGACATCCTGAAAGATCCGGAAGCCAGCGATAATGACAAATTTGTGGCTCATACCATGTTATTGAACCAGGTTGTATCCGCAGCAGGAGAACTTCCTACCTGTCAGGATACCGGAACCGCCATCTGTATCGGTAAGAAAGGTGAAAACGTATGGACTGGCTGTAACGATGCCGAAGCCATCAGTAAGGGCGTTTTCGAAACCTACCGCGACCGTAACCTGCGTTATTCACAGGTAGTACCTTTCAGTATGACAGAAGAAAAAAACACCGGCACTAATCTTCCGGCTCAGATAGACCTTTATGCTACACAGGGCAGTAAATATGATTTTTTGTTTATCACCAAAGGCGGTGGTTCAGCCAATAAAACTTTCCTGTATCAGCAGACCAAAGCTTTGTTAAATGAAGAATCCCTGACCAAATTCATTCAGCAGAAAGTGCTTGATCTGGGAACCTCAGCCTGTCCTCCCTACCACCTGGCAGTAGTGATCGGCGGAACTTCAGCAGAAGCCTGTCTGGCTACTGTAAAGAAAGCCTCGGCAGGATATTACGATCATCTTCCGACTTCAGGAAACGAAGGCGGCCGTGCTTTCCGGGATCTGGAATGGGAAGAAAAGATCCTGAAAATCTGTCGTGATAAAGGGATCGGAGCGCAGTTCGGAGGAAAATACTGGGTACACGATGTTCGTGTTATCCGTTTACCCCGTCACGCAGCCTCTTGTCCCGTAGGAATCGGAGTCAGCTGTAGCGCCGACCGGAATATTAAAGGCAAAATTACAGAAGACGGAATCTTCCTGGAACAGCTTGAAAAAAATCCGGCCCGTTTCTTACCGGCAGAAAGTCCTGCATTGGCTCCGGCCGTTAATATCGACCTCGATCAGCCCATGGAAAATGTACTGAAAGAGCTGAGCAAATACCCGGTAAAAACCCGTCTGAACCTGTCCGGAACTCTGATTGTTGCCCGTGACATTGCCCATGCCCGCATCAAACAAATGATAGACGAAGGTAAGCCGATGCCTGAATATTTCAAGAAACACCCGGTTTATTATGCCGGACCTGCCAAGACACCGAAAGGAATGGCTTCCGGTAGCTTTGGTCCGACCACAGCCGGACGTATGGACCCGTATGTCGACCTGTTCCAGTCTCTGGGAGGTTCTATGATCATGGTAGCCAAAGGCAACCGCTCTATAGATGTCACCAATGCCTGCAAAAAGCATGGTGGATTCTATCTGGGTTCTATCGGGGGACCCGCTGCTATTCTGGCAAAAGAAAGTATCAAATCAGTTGAAATTGTTGACTTCGAAGAACTCGGTATGGAAGCTGTACGCAAAATCCGCGTAGAAAACTTCCCGGCTTTTATCATTGTCGATGACAAAGGTAACGACTTCTTTGCAGAATGGTCGCATTAAACTTTTCTTTATAAGAAAAGCCCGTCTGGTAAACAATATCAGACGGGCATTTTTTATTTCTTCCAATATCTACCAGCCAACTTTTTAAGGAAAGATCACGTAAAAGATTAAATCTTAATTTTTACAAACATGAAAGGTGTACTGTTAGCCTTATCGACTGTCATCGTCTGGGCTATTCTCAACGTTGTCAACCGCTACTGTGTCCTAAAATATGATACAAATGTCATTGTATTTACCGCTTACATGATTTTTGCTACCGGCATCTCCCTGATGATGATCCGGAAACAAGTAACAACGAAAGCGTGGAAAAATGGAGTCAAATATTCCTGGCTTTACACAATCATGCAAATAATACGCAGTTTTACTATGATTTCTACCTTTCTGTATATTACTTCTACCGAAACCAGTCTCTTGTTCAATATTGAAATCATCATTACCTATATATTTGCCTATTTCATGTTTAAAAGAGTTCCTTATAAGGCAGATTATTTCGGAATCCTGATTATTCTGATCGGATTCATTTTATTCATCTTCAATCTTCCGGAACATCAACGGAGCATTGTATCCATACTGATATTGATTTCAGCTACTGCCAGCTGTATCCGTTCCATCGTTGTGGAAGAAACCACGATCTGGAATCCGGATACCACGATCCGCCAAAAATGCGGAATTTCAGGTTACACGATGTTTTACGGTGGTTTATATCTGATCTGTTTTCTGTTTCTGATAGTCCTGATTAAATCCTTTGTCTCCATTCCCCGGACCGGACTATTTTCTTTGTTGGATTATCTGCCCGGATTGGCTGATATGATACACCCGGCAACAGTAATCTCTGCCTGTATTGCAGGTTTTGTAATTAATGCCACAACGACTTATCTGTATTATGCAACCTTAAAATTTTCACCCTCAGAAACTTTTATGGCCGCCCGGGCTTTCCAACCGGTCATGACTTATCTTCTGGAATTGCTGGCAGCCTTATTCTTTGCATTTATGCGCCCTCAACTCAGTACCCAGGATTATATATTAGGAGGAATTATCATTGTCGGTTCCTTACTCATTCTGATTGTTCCGCATAAGGGCGGTTACACTCATCAGTCCAAAGATTTCATTACAGATTGATCTGACAGTTGCCGGGTTATGAATGCCAAGATTCCCCGCTGATCCTCTGGATGGAACCAATGGATATCATCATCCCGCCTGAACCAGGAAAGTTGTTTACGGGCATAACGGCGGGAATTCCGCTTAATCAGGCGCACAGTTTCTTCATAATCTGTCTTTCCTTCAAAATAATCGAAAAATTCCTTATAACCGACTGTATTCAATGCATTCAGATGATGCAAAGGCCACAAGCCCCTCACTTCTTCTTCCAATCCTTCCTCTAACATCAGATCCACACGACTGTCGTTACGTTCGTAGAGATCCT
>CAJMQA010000071.1 GCA_905215395.1 uncultured bacterium
AGATGCCTGTCCCACTCCGGGAAAAACAACCCGGTCAGCCTCGCCTATGATTGCAGGATCACAACTACACATCACCTTACAATCCAATTTTTTCAAGGCCGTAACTACAGAAAACAAGTTTCCTGCTCCATAATCGATAACGACAACATTCATACTCCACTGATTTTAATTCCATTTTTAAACCATACCTTTTGAAGAAGGGATACCTCCCCCTTCCTGACGGATAGCCTCTTTTATAGCCCGGGCAAAAGCTTTAAAAACAGCCTCCAGCTTATGGTGAGTATTTTCCCCTGTTGCAGAAACATGTAAATTACATCTACACGTCTGACAAAAAGAAGCAAAAAAATGCCGGGCCATCTCAGTCGGAAAATCTCCAACATACTCCCGTTCAAAAATGACTTTCCATTCCAGCCAACTACGTCCCCCCAGATCCAACAGTATCTCAGCCCGGGACTCATCCATAGGCAAAGCAAATCCATAACGCCGAATCCCTTTTTTTCTTCCCAGAGCTTCTGCAAAACAACTTCCCAGAACAAGTGCCGTATCTTCAATGGTATGGTGTTCATCTACCCCCAAGTCCCCGCAAACATCAATCTTCAGATTCACTCCTCCGTGACGTGCAATCTGCTCCAAAAGATGATCAAAAAAGCCCAGACCAGTACTAATACAGACTTTTCCGTTACCATTCAGATCCAATTCCACATTCACCTCTGTTTCCAAAGTTTTCCGGCAGATTTTTACTTTCCGGCTTTCCTGCTTCAGAAAAGCTGCAATCTCTTTCCAGGAGGCTGAATTAAAAATCACCGGTAAACCAGCAGGCGGCATCTCTTCTCCGATCAAAATACCCTGTATCCCCATATTAGCAGCTAATTGCATATCTGTCAACCGATCTCCGATTACATAAGAATGTGCTTTATCCAGAAATTCATTCAGGTATTTCTCCACCATCCCTATCTCCGGTTTCCGGTAAGGAGAGTGTTCTTCCGGCAAACTCGGATCAATCAGGATTTCATCAAACAGAATTCCTTCCCCTTCAAATGTCTTCAACATATGCCAGTGGGGCAATAAAAAATCTTCCATCGGAAAACGTGAGGAACCCAATCCATCCTGATTACTGACCATTACCAAATTATAATCGGTCTCTTCGGCAATGGTTCGCAATGCCCCGATAACTCCCGGTATAAATTCCAGTTTTTCGAGACTGTCCACCTGTAAATCCGGTTGCGGCTCCCGGATAAGTGTACCATCCCGGTCTATAAATAAAATCTTTTTCATTGTTCCTTATATTCCTTTAACACTTTTAGTAACCGTTCATTCTCTTCCGGAGTCCCTATTGTTATCCGTATCCCTCCGGCAATCAAAGGAGGAATATCACGCAACCGGACCACCAACCGATGATCAATCAAATATTGATAGACTTTCCGGCACTCTTTGCTAATCACCAGAATAAAATTAGCCTGGGACTCATATACCTGTTCAAAGATTTCCAGACTAACCAGAGCTCTCTGTAATTTATCGCGTTCACTTTTCAATACTCCTACCCGAACCAGAAAATCTTTATGCTGCTTCAGCAACCCTGCCGCTATCTTCTGAGTCAAACTGCTCACATTATAAGGAGCTTTCACTTTATTTAATACCTGTATAACATTCCGGTCAGCCACACAAAGTCCAAGACGCAATCCTGCCATTCCCCATGCCTTCGAAAGCGTCTGTAAAACCACAATATTCGGAAAGTCCTCCAATAACCGCACAGCCGAAGGTTCCTCGGTAAAATCTATATAGGCTTCGTCCACCAGAACCAAACCGGGAAAATCACGGCAAACAGCAGCAATTTGTTCATGTGGAACAACTTTTCCCGTCGGATTATGGGGAGTACACAGAAATACGATTTTCGTTCTCAGATCTATCTGCTTCCACAGAGCTTCCCAATCCGGTAAAAAATCAGGTGTCAGATTAATTTTCCGGACCTCCGTATCATTAATACCGGCACTCACTTCATACATGGAATATCCTGGTGAAAAGAGCACAATATTATCTTTCCCGGGTTCACAGACCGTCCGGATCAGCAAATCGATGATCTCATCACTTCCATTTCCCAGTAATATATTTTCCACCGGAACTTCTTTCAATTCCGACAATACCCCCTTCAATTCCCGTTGCCAGGGATCCGGATAACGGTTATATCCAGTCTCCCAGGGATTCTCATTTGCATCCAAAAATACAGCTGGTTTCCCGCTATACTCATCCCGGGCACAAGAATAGGGCTGTAATTCCCGGATATTTTTCCGGAATAATTTTTCTAATTCCATCATTTTCCACACATTAAATAAAAAAAATAAACTTATTTACGAATCCGGATTGCCACAGCTTCCCGGTGAGCCGCCAATTGCTCGTTTTCTGCCATCCTCTCTATGGTTGGAGCCAGGTATTGTAAACCTTCCGGAGTAATTTCCTGGAAAGTGATTTTTTTGATAAAAGCATCCACATTCACTCCGCTATAAACCCTAGCATATCCATTTGTCGGAAGGGTATGATTGGTTCCCGAAGCATAATCTCCGGCACTTTCCGGAGAATAATTCCCTAGAAACACAGAACCGGCATTCATCACCCGTTCAGCAAATCCATTATAGTTATCCACACATAAAATCAAATGTTCCGGAGCATATTCATTCACCATCTCTATACATTCCGCTCTGCTGTCCAAAGCTATCAGCCGGGAATTCTGCAAAGCTTTTAACACTATTTCCCGGCGAGGCATACATTCCAATTGTTTCCTGATCTCCCGTTCCACAGTCTCTAACACTGAGGGTACGGGAGTTAACAAAATTACCTGACTATCCGGTCCGTGTTCCGCCTGTGCCAACAGGTCTGCTGCAACAAATTCCGGTCTGGCGGAAGCATCTGCTACCACCATTACTTCCGAGGGTCCTGCAGGCATATCTATGGCAACCCCATAATTGCAGGCCAGCTGTTTTGCTGCTGTTACATATTGATTTCCAGGGCCGAATATCTTATTTACCTTAGGAATACTATCGGTCCCGAATATCATTGCCCCGATAGCCTGCACTCCTCCAATCTTATATACTTTCGACACTCCACATAACCGGGCGGTCCATAAAATAACAGGATTCACCTGCCCGGAAAGATCGGGAGGGGTACACAGTATAATCTCCTTACATCCTGCAATACAGGCAGGAATCGCCAGCATCAAAACCGTGGAAAACAAAGGAGCACTACCTCCCGGCACATATAAACCGACTTTCTCTATTCCTCTGGCTTCCTGCCAACAACGAAATCCCTTTTCGTTTACATATTCCAGACGACCGGATTTTTGCAAAGTGTGAAAAGCTTCTATATTCCTCCTGGCTTCTTC
This sequence comes from uncultured bacterium, assembly GCA_905215395.1. Classification (GTDB taxonomy): domain Bacteria; phylum Bacteroidota; class Bacteroidia; order Bacteroidales; family Marinifilaceae; genus Odoribacter. The sequence goes on from CAJMQA010000071.1 coordinate 3,374, forward strand.
TATAGCTTTTTTCAAACTATCATCCACACTTTTTGCAGCAGCATAAAATTCCGCTTCACCAACAGCAAACTCATCGATCTGCACCCGATCGAAGAACCAGGTGTATTTCCTCAAAGCCTGATCTCCGTTCTTCCGGATTTCAGAAAAAATATCCTTACAGATCTTTTCCAAATCAGCATTCCTCATTTGCGGGCGGGCCAATATTCCCTCCCATTCTTCCCGTCTGGGATTGATCATTTTTTTCATAACTGTATGATTTTAGTATTATTATTCTATCATTTTCTCTATCGGAATAATCAGAATCCCTTCAGCACCGGCCTCTTTCAAGCGTCCAATCACATCCCAGAACTCATTCTCATTGACAACCGAATGTATTGACACCCAACCTTTTTCCCGGAGTGGCATAATGGTAGGACTCTTCATTCCTGGTAACAAACAACAGATTCTATCCAAAGCTGATTCAGGCGCATTCAATAGAATATATTTATTATATTTGGCAGCTAATACAGCTTTGATTCTGAATATCAATTGTTCCAAAAGCTCCTTCTTCTCTCCGGAAAGATTAGGATGGGCCACCAATACAGCCTGAGATTCAAACAGTTTATAAACCTCCTTCAAACCATTTTTGAACAATGTACTCCCCGAACTGACCAGATCACAAATCGCATCTGCCAAACCAATATTGGGAGCGATTTCCACCGAGCCTGATATCTCATGAATTTCTGCTTCAATATTATTCTCCGTTAAAAAATCTTTCAGGGAATTGGGATAAGAAGTAGCAATCCTTTTGCCCTGTAAATCCGATAAGCCTTGAAAATCTATACTTTTAGGAACAGCAATTGACAAACGGCATCTGGAAAAACCTAGCTCCATCACCTGACTAATTCCTGTCTTTTTCTCTTTCTCCGTATTATCTCCGATGATAGCAATATCTGCTACACCATCCTTCACGTACTGCGGTATATCCGAGTTTCTCAGATACAATACATCCAAACGGAAATTAGAGGCCTGAGCCATCAACTGATCCTTACCATTGTTAATAGAAATCCCGCATTCTTTCAGCAGGGTAAGTGAATCTTCATTTAAACGACCAGATTTCTGAACTGCAATTTTTAAATTGATCATACGCTATTGGATTAGCGCTCACTTTGATCCGGGAAGGCAATAAAACAAAAAAAGCCCGCCTGAATCAGGCGAGCTTATTATACTTTTATGGATGAATTTACAGCATAACAACATCATCTCACCTGAAACAGTGATGAATATGATGATGAGTATGATGTAATGTTGTTCTCATTCCCTTTGTTTTATTGCTACAAATGTAAAGGGAAAAAACAAACTACCAAATATTTTTTCCCTTTTTTATTTATTGAATGTAAAGACTACCGTTCGACAACTCCAAAAATACCCGACCAGAATACTTCAAATCTCCAATGAATTTAGTACTTACAATGGTTTTCTTTTCAGTTGAAGGGCGATCTTCCAATACCATGCCCTCAGGCAGATCTAACTTCAAAGATTTATTCCGTTTCACTTCCAGATTATAGCCTGCCCCTTTCATAAAGGTCAGACCCACTTTGGTAAAATAACCTTTCAAACGAATTTCAGCAAACATCAGCTGTATATTCCGGACATTCATCTCTCCCATTCTCATGTCCATATCCAATATACTTCCGATATCCTGGATTTCAAATTTTGTAAATGAGGAACTTCCTCTCAATTCTTCAATATCTCCCAGTTTCATAATTCCTCCGGAAGTTCGAAGATTCAGCTTACCGACAGAACCCAGTTCTCCTTCACACGAACTGGTATTTAACTGCACATCCTCCCCGTTTTCGATCCGAATGGTACAATTTTTAAAATCCCCTTTCAGCCAGGTCACATCTTCTACATTGAATATTCCTCCTTCCTGTTTGATATAAAATTCTCCGTCTTTCAGAACAGCTGCTTTAAAATCTCCATTCCGGATATCGGCATTCAGTTCACCAGCATAATTTCCCAAAAATACATTTCCGTTCGAGCTGATGACTCTCAATTTAATTCCCTTGGGCAAAATCACTTTATAATCAACACTAACGGTGATATTACTCAGCAATTGCTTCAAGCCCATGTCTTTTCCGAATTCTGTCTCCAGGTTGAGATAGTGGTCTGCATGGCTTTCCAGAATCTGAATCAACTCCAGCGTTTCATCCGCCTTCACACCAGATTTTGCCACCACTTTCATATTAACAACAACACTGATTTCATTTCCTTCCCTCTGTGACACTTCAATTCTTCCATAGCTATTGGTGAGTACCAATTCCTCTATGCCTTCGCTGGAAAAAGTCTTTTCGTATTTTTTTTCGCTACTTTCTGCCTTTAGCTGAATTACCAGAAACAGCAGACACACCACAGAAACAATTATTTTCATAATGCACTCCTTTAATTGATTATCTTACTTCTTATTTGCAGTCTCTTCTTCTTCCATCTGCTTATAACGGGCTGCCAGATAAGCGATCATTTGACTGAAAGATTCCATAGCCGACTGTGTTTCTGCAGTAATTTCTTTCTTTTGTAAACGCAACATCCATGTGCCATATAAAGCATTCAGAGCCAACTCCACATCCGAAACTATATCATCCACCGCTGCCCTTTTCCGGAAATCGATCAAATTTCCGGCAGCCTGAGTCACCAAATATTGATATTTACTGTCATGCGCTTGGTGTAAAAGAAAAAAATGCAATTCTGTCAACTCATTCACATTATTCTTCAAAGCCTGGATATGCCCTTTCTCTTCGACCTTTTCATGCTTCATAATAGCAATGATGTTATCGTACCAGGCATAAATTTCCCGCCTGGTAGTTTCATCAGCCTGAAAACCGGACACCAGGAACCTGTCTACCTGCTCCATATCCAGACGAAGAGCCCGAAGCATATCTTCCACCTGCCACATATATAAAATATATTCGGCAATATTATTCTTCTTTTTCTCTCTCGCTATTAACACAATATATCGATTTTAAAATTCATCCTCTCCCCCCTTCAACTTTTCTATCATCCTCCGGTCACGTTTGGTCGGCCGTCCCATGCCCCGCGGTCTGAATTCAAACCCATATGCCTTTGCAGCATTCAGTAAGTCCAGACTTTCCTGAGGAGTGACATCCTCTACAAAATCCACCGCCAATTGTGCAGACATTCTTTTTGCTGTCAGCTGTTTCACCAGATAATGCCGTTCGATCGGTGCTATCCTGACTTTTACAATCTCTCCTCCTTTCAGTTCCCGGGAAGGCTTCACATGCACCTCACCAATGGTAACATGTCCTTTATTACATTCCTCCGCAGCCAAAGAGCGAGTCTTAAAAATCCGGACCGCCCACAGCCATTTATCGATCCTTACTTTTTCCTCCGGCATACCTTACATTATTTCTCTTTTGCTTTATTCGTATTGCAGGCATTCATTGTTCTGGTAATCCCCTGCAAAACAAAGCTAGTAATTATTTCACCACCTCTTTCCAATAATTCGGGTAATTTTTCTTTTTCCTCACCTTCCCAGCTACCCAGTACATAATTTACCTGTTGCCCCTTCAAAAAATCATTACCGATGCCATATCTCAAACGGGCATACGCATTGGTACCCAAAAGGGCATTTATACTCTTCAGACCGTTATGACCTCCATCACTTCCCTGTGCCCGTAAACGCAAGGTCCCGAATGGCAAAGCCAGATCATCCACAACGACCAGTAAATCTTCCAAGGCTATCTTTTCTTTTTGCATCCAATAACTGACAGCCTTCCCACTCAGGTTCATATAGGTATTAGGCTTTAACAACACCAATGTCCTGCCTTTAAGTTTAAGCTCACATACAGCCCCATAACGCTTATCTTCAAAAATAGCATTGGACGCCTTAACAAAAGCGTCCAATACATTAAATCCGATATTATGCCGCGTATCCTGATATTCCGGGCCAATGTTTCCTAACCCAACAATAAGATACTTCATAATCTCCTGATTATTTTCCTTCCTGAGCAGCAGCACGTGCAGCACGGGTCAGTTTAATCTGAGCGACAACAACCTCTTTGGCATTTACAATTTCAAAGTTGTCATAAGACAAATCTTTTACTTTGATAGATTTTCCTAATCCCAGATTGGTCACATCCAATACCAGTTCTCCAGGCAGGTTTGCAGGGATAGCTTTTACTTTCAGCTTTCTTACAACCAGAGAAAGTTTACCACCGGCTTGAACACCTTCAGCAAATCCCTGTAATTTCACAGGAACTTCCATGATTACCGGTTTATCTTCACTGATCTGGTAAAAATCAATGTGCAATACGCGATCAGATACCGGATGGAACTGAATTTCACGCATGATTGCTTCATAAGACTTACCACCAACATTTACTTTTACAATGTATACAATGGGAGTATACAATAATTTTTGCAGGTCTTTTTCCAACACTGAAAAATGTACATTCTCTTCACCTCCGTAAAGTACACAAGGAACTTTACCTTCATTTCTCAGAGCAATGGTTGCTTTTTTACCTAAATCGTTTCTTAATTCTCCCTGTAATTCAAAAATTTGCATAACAAATTACATTATGTGCTACTCAAAACCAGATTTCAGCCCCGGGGGTCTAAGCCAATCTGTTTCCCCATCACACGCGTTTTAATTATTCCCCGTAAAAATCAGTTTGCAAAGATAGAAAATAAAATTGAAAATCAGGGGATCTGATAATTTGAAATTATAAAAAACAACAAAAACTTTTTTCTTTCAAATAATGATTATATTTTTGTCGCATTATTAATCAATTAAAAAATTAAAAAATGGCTTACGTAATATCTGATGACTGTATTTCTTGCGGTACATGCGAAGGAGAATGCCCGGTAGGAGCAATTTCAATGGGTGCTGATCATTATGAAATTGATGCAAATGCATGTACTGACTGTGGTACTTGTGCTGGAGTATGCCCGGTTGAAGCAATCAAACAGGCTTAATCATTATAATAAGCATGAGAAATAAAAACGGAGTTTTAAAACTCCGTTTTTTTATTCCTGACTGTAAATCACAGCATCCATACATATATCGTGTTCTTCTGTCGGTACTTCATCCAAATACTGGAAATCAAAACAAATCCCCAATTTACAGGCTCGGGTTTGCCTTAAAATCTTGTCGTAATAACCTTTCCCTCTCCCTAATCGATTCTTTCTCCGGTCAAAAGCTACTCCTGGGACCAAAATCAGGTCTATCTTCGATAACTCTGTAAACAGTTCTCCGACGGGTTCCATTATTGCAAATCCTGCTCCCGGGGTCAATTTTTCCTGTCCTTCAAAATAGCGGATATCCAGTTCCTCCCCTCTCACACAGGGAAGTAAAAAGGTCTTTTTTCCAGCCCAATGACAAACAAAATCATGGGTAAAAACTTCATCATCCATGGACCAGTAAGCCAATACATAACGGGCAGACTGAAAACGCTCATCCTGTTCAACCTGCTTCCAGACAGATTCCGACTTTCTCTTCTTTTCTTCCAGGGAATACTGTTTTTTCAATTCCCGCATCTGTTTTCTCAGTTCTTTTTTTTCCATAGTTCTTTCTTTATTAACCTAAGGTCTGTATCCTGCAACTCTCAACATTTTATGATAATCCTGTTCCTCCATCAGCCCTTCGGGAGCAGTACTTGTCTTCTCCATATACTTCTCCACAATCTTTAAACCGGTCCATACCACCGCCCGTCCAGGTGACTCTGCAGGCATTCCGGAAGTAAAGGGAGCATCATTCAGATATTTCATTATTAACCGCTGCTGGGTCGAAAACAAATATTCATTTTCTACCAGAAATCCCCAGATCCGGTCTTCATTTTCTTCACACCAATCCCACTGTTCCTGACTAAATCCCAACCACCAGTACGGAGCCTCTTCCGGAAACAATTTTTCCACCAAATACATAATCTTTCCCTGATAGATCATTCCGCTAATCAAATCATTCTTCCGGGGATGAAATGGAAACTCTGTATACAACCACCCCACTACAGCATCTCTTACGATATCATTTCCTGTCATTCTTTTCCGGGCATACACAGGAACCGGAACAGCCAACATACTGTAAAAAGCACATTTTTCTCCCAAATAGTTGTCTAAACTAATACCCACTGCCATACTATCTACAATAATAGATTGATTGAAGCCTGAAATATGGGTATACACCTCAGGAATAGAACGCTTGGGAAAATAGTAAGCATAATAGGCCCAAGCTGAAGCCAATTGCTTTTCCTGTTTGTCCATATCCGGATATTTACCAGCCACACTATCTGCAACTTCACGCATAACCGGATCTTGCAGAAACAGAGCAAATAAATCTGCAAAATCAGAATCAGACCAATACCCCAGTTGCAAAACTCCGTTTGTATAAACATCAAAATAACGTCCATATTCCCGATGAAGTGCATGGATATCCGGATTCAGGGTATCCAAGCGGAAGACCGCCAAATCCAATCGCTTGATTTTTATCTCCCTCAGCAGGCTGCTGACATCCGGACGGGTATTCTCTCTACACCCCACACAACACAACAAATAAAGAATTATTCCCCAAATATGAAACTTCATTGCATTTTTTAATTACTTTAACATCAAAAATCGTAATTTTACGGCAAAGATAATGTATATCTGAATAAAGATAAACGGATTCAGATATTTCGGAATAAAAAACAAAGTGAAAACCAAAAACAATGCAAATTGCAATAGCTCAATTCAATTATAAAGCAGGGGATATCGCAGGTAACAGTGAAAAAATTATTGCAGCCATCCGGCAGGCAGAAGTCCAAAAGGCTGAATTGATCATCTTTCCGGAATTAGCAGTATGCGGAGCACTCCCACAGGATTTACTGGAAAGGGAAAGTTTCATTCAGGATTGTCGTCTGGCCATTGAAAAAATCTCTACCCATTGCCAGCGCATTGCTGCCATTGTCGGAGCTCCCAATCTGGATATTCAAAACGGGATTATGTATAACTCTGCCTATTTTATGCAAAACGGAGAAGTAGTCGACGGAGTCCATAAAAATATTCTGAGCGATTACGATATTTTTAATGAGAGCCGTTATTTTATAGCAGGAGAAGACAATACCTCCATCCGTTATAAAAACCAAAACATCCGCATCATTTTCGACGAATATGAATCGGAATATATCGATAAATCGGACAGTCTTGTTATCTATATAGGCATGACTCCTTTCACAACAGAAAGCTTGTATAATAAAGAAAAAATCTTGTCCGGTATTGCGCAAAAATATGGTAAAAATATTATTTCTGTAAATCATATCGGAAGTTCGACTTCCATCCTTTTTGACGGAAATTCTTCTGTATGCAACTACAAAGGTAAAATTGTGACCCGTCTGAAAGCATTTGAAGAAGACCTTTGTATAATCGATACCAATAAACTGGGAAGTCAAACCCCATTGTCTACAACTCCCGGTAAAAAAATTGAACTAATTCATCAGGCTCTGGTTGCCGGCATCCGTGATTATTTTATGAAAAACGGATTTACAAAAGCTATTCTGGGGCTTTCCGGAGGCATTGACTCTGCCGTTGTTGCCGCCCTGGCCGTAGAAGCTCTGGGGGCAGAAAACGTAATGGGTCTTCTGATGCCGTCTCAATACTCTACCGATCATTCTGTCGCAGATGCACTGGCACTAGCGGAAAATCTCGGAATGCCACATACCACCATCCCGATCAAAGATATTTACGAACAATATCTGGAAGCACTGAAGCCTCAGTTTCAGGATCTTCCCTTTAATGTTACCGAGGAAAACCTACAAGCCCGTACCCGGGGCATGCTTGTGATGGCTATGTCGAACAAATTTGGCTACATTGCCCTCAATACCTCCAATAAAAGTGAGGCTGCCGTCGGTTACGGAACTTTGTACGGAGATCTTTGCGGCTCTCTGGGAACCATCGGAGACGTATACAAAACAGATATTTTCCTGCTGGCCCGGCACATCAATAAGGATAGGATAATAATACCCGAACATACCATTACAAAAGCCCCTTCTGCAGAGCTACATCCGGATCAGAAAGACCAGGACTCTCTGCCGGAATACGGTGTATTGGATGCTATTTTAAAATTGTATATAGAAGAAAATTATACAGCAACAATGATCACTGACCAGGGGTATCCACTGCAAACTGTAGAAAAGGTCATCCGGATGGTCAGAAACAATGAATACAAACGGGCACAGTGTCCTCCCATTCTGAAAGTCAGTAAAAAAGCTTTCGGAAGTGGTCGTAAATATCCGTTTTAAAGCTATAAGCTCCAAATTTTATAACCAATGAATATTATTACTGATTCAGACCTCCACGATAGTTTATGTCAGATATGCATTGACAGCCCACACTCTTTACTATCAGAACTGGACAAAGAAGCAAAACAGAAGGTCATTGAAACAACAGTCTGTACCTCTTACAAAAAAGGAGAACTGATCTATTCTGAAGGCGATATGCCAACAGGTTTACATTGTCTCCTCACCGGCAAGGTTAAAATTTACAAAGATGGTATCGGAGGCCGTCAACAAATTGTCCGTATGGCTAAACCTATCGGCTTTATCGGTTACCGTGCCTTTTTCTCCGAAGAAATACATATCGCTTCCGCAGAAGCCTTAGAAGACTCTATCGTCTGCCGTATCAAAACCGAATTGATGTTCGAGTTTGTGCGCAATAATCCGGAACTGGCCATGAGCATTATACGTGCCCTTGCCACCGATCTGGGATTTTCTAACCGCCGGACGGTTACATTAACACAAAAACATATCCGGGGACGTCTGGCAGAAGCTTTGCTCGTATTAAAAGAAACTTACGGTTACGAAGATGACGACTGTACCCTAAAAATTTGTCTAACCCGTGAAGATCTGGCTAATTTATCCAACATGACCACAGCCAACGCCATTCGCACCCTTTCTAATTTTGCTTCCGAAGGGATTGTGGAATTGGATGGAAAAAAAATTAAAGTGATAGACAAAGAAAAATTGGAACAAGTAAATAATATGGGATAAAGGGAACAGTCTGATTTCTCAGACTGTCTCCTCTTCTCCAGGTTTAACCGGCAGATTCTTGTTTTTCAAACGTCCACTTTTCTTCAAAGCCTGGTCCAATATCCACAATATCTGGCCATTGGTGCTTCTGAATTCATCCGCAGCCCATTTCTCAATTGCTTCCATAATCTCCGTATCAACTCTGAGAACAAAACTTTTATTTTTAGAATCTTTGTTTGCCATCTTATTTTACTGATGTAAAGTTCCTGTATTTACAACAGGCTGTGCTGCTTCATCGGCACATAATACCACGAGCAAGTTGCTGACCATAGCTGCCTTTTTGTCTTCATCCAAATCCACAATTTGTTCCTCGGATAATTTATGCAATGCCATCTGTACCATACTGACAGCTCCTTCAACAATTTTCTCCCGGGCAGAAATAATTGCATCAGCCTGTTGCCGTCTTAACATCACACCGGCTATCTCTGAAGCGTAAGCCAGATAATTGATACGCGCCTCTACCACTTCTA
>CAJMQA010000072.1 GCA_905215395.1 uncultured bacterium
TGGGGGCAAAAAAAGAATGGGTGGTCCGGCAGGTGAAAAGGGCTGCTTATTATCCTGAGTTGATTCGTTTGTATGGAGAGTCACAGGAGACCGATTCTGTATATGCATATATTACCAGAGCTTTGGCTGCGTATGAAGCTTCGGAAGAAGTGAATCCTTTTTCCTCAAAATACGATGCTTATCTGTCCGGAAAGTGTCAGTTGACAGAACGGGAGATGAAGGGTATGGATCTTTTTAAGAACAAGGGAATGTGTGCGGAATGACAAATTGGTTTTCTATTCCCTCCCCGCGGAATATAATCCGAGAGGAAGAGATACCGTGGACCTGGGGTTGGGAGGTTTTCTGCAGGATAGTCTGCAATATGGAAAATTCAGGGTACCTACCCTCCGGAATATAGCTCTGACGGCTCCGTATGGACATAACGGTTATTTTGCAACTCTGGAAGATATTGTTCATTTTTACAATGTCCGGGATGTCAGTGATGAATATCCGGTTCCCGAATATCCCATGACTGTCAATCGCGATGAACTGGGGAATTTGAAGCTGACTCCTGACGAAGAAGCCTGTCTGGTGGAATTTATGAAAACATTGACCGATCATTATCAAGAAATCAGCTATTTCTGGTAACAAAAATTTTAAAAATCAGTTTAACTATTCAATGGACTTAAAATTGAATAGTATGAGTTGGATATGGTTTGTTATTATCGGAATTGCTGCCGGCTATTTTGCAGGTTTGATTATGAAAGGCGGAGGGTTTGGTATTATCCTGAATCTGGTTCTGGGAGTGATCGGAGGAGTTTTTGGAGGATGGATATTGGGAGCTCTGGGATTGGGATTCGGAGGAATTCTGGGAAGTCTGCTGACCTCTGTCATAGGGGCTATCCTTTTGCTTTGGATAGCCTCCTGGTTTCAGCGTAAGCCTGGTCATTAGACCATGATCAGGCGCATTTCCAGTAATGCCTTGATTTTTTCTTTCAGCTTTGCGGCTTGTATAGGTTTGGATGTATAACCGTCAAAGCCGCTTTGCATGATTTGTTCTTCATCCGAAGAATAAGCATAGGCTGTGATTGCCATAATCGGAACTGTTTGTGAGAGTTTCCGGATTTCGCGGGTGGCTTCATAGCCATCCATTTTGGGCATATTGATATCCATCAGAATCAGATGGGGTTGAAATTTTGTATATAATTCTATGGCTTCCAGACCGTCCTGAGCATGAAGAAGCTGGTAATCTTTTTTCAGAATAGATTCAAACAGTTTATAATTGCTGTAATTATCTTCTGCAATAAGAATTTTGAGTTTATTTTTAGGAACAACTTCCAATTCTGATGGAAGTACTGCTTTTTGGGGTTTACTGATTTGTATTGGTTTATAAGGAAGGGTAAACCAGAATGTTGATCCTTTGCCTACTTCTGAATCCACTCCTATTTCTCCTCCTAATTTGTGGACAATCATCTCGCAAATAGAGAGGCCTAAGCCGGTACCTTGCGCAAAATTGTTCAGTTTTATGAACCGGCCGAATACTGCTTTTTGTTTTTCTTTAGGGATTCCGCAACCGGTATCTTCGACGTAAAAGTTCAGGAAGTTCTGGTTCTGCAATCGGTATCCGAAACGAATATACCCTTTACAGGTGAATTTAATGGCATTATTTACCAGGTTGGTTATGACCTGCATCAGCCGGTTTTTATCTGTTGCGGTTATACAATCCGGACTCTCTGTATCGAAAGAGAAAGCCACTTCAGATGATTTCAGTTTTAAAGAAGAGGTTTGAACGATTTCATTCATCAATTCTTTCAGATTTACTGCAGTTTCCGTAAATTTCAAAACTCCGGATTCAATTTTGGAAAGATCGAGTATATCGCTGATGAGCTGTAATAACAAGTCATTGTTATTTTCAATGATATTGACATATTCTTTTTTCTCTTCCTCTTCTTCAACTGTAGAAAGTATACTTGAAAAACCGACAATTGCATTCAATGGAGTGCGGATTTCATGGCTCATATTGGCAAGAAAAGCTGATTTCAGCCGGTTCGATTCCTCGGCGCGATCCTTGGCATCGCGTAAATCCTGCTCCATCTTTTTACGTTCACTGATAACCAGGGATGAACCGATTAAAGTGCGGGGACGCCCGTCTTCGTAATGCTTATCTACCGTGGCTTGAGCTTCTACCCATTCAAATTCCGTATGGCCACAACCTTTATTCAGTACTCTGTACTCTTCTTTTATCTTTTCAGATTTCCCGTTTATCAGATCGTGAAAAGCTTTTTCCACTCTGGGACGGTCCTCTTTATGAATTTTTGAAAAATATTCTTTTTCGGGAACAGAGAGCATCTCTTCGTTGATATTGACATTCTGAAGCTCTATCGGGCGGTTTACATCACATAATATGGTCTTATTTTCCAGATCCCATTTCCAGGGTACAATATTGGCTACTTCCAGCGATAATGCCAGTTTATGATTGGCCGCCTCCAATAATGCTCCCATTTTCCGGATATTGGTGACGTCTATGCAGAATACGTCAATGAAATCTTTTTCAATGCAGATGGCATAGATTTCATAATATTTTTCCTGTTGCGGATAAAAATATTCAAAAGTAAAGGTGGTACAGTTATTCCGGAGTTCATAGATACGCAGGTATTCTTTGAAATCGTATCCTTTACATTCACTTCCTTTTTTACCAATCAGATGGTCTCTGTCTATAAAATATTTTTCGAAAGTTTTGTTGACATCCAGAAATTCATAATCTGAAATTTCCCCTTTTTCGTTGTAAATAATTTTTTGTCTCGCATAACCGAGCGGCATATTATCCACCAGCTTTTTAAATTTGTGCAGGATATACATCTGTGCTGTACGGGCATTTTCTTTTTGTTTCAGCATGCGTAAACGGAGATACATCATGCACAATAGCAGCATCAGGAAAGCAATACTGATCAGGGCATAACGGTATTTGACAAAGAAACCGTCCGGTTTAGAAATATAAACTGCATTCTTAGGATAGAGGGAAGAGGGAATTCTGGCTTCTTCCAATACTTTATAGTTCAGATGAATACCGGGTTTGCCGGCAGAATACCAGTGTGAAATTTTTTTCCCGGCCAGAATTTCTTTCAGGAGACCATTTAATGTTTGAGTCAGATGATGTATAGAATAAACATAACCTCCGGCCAGAATTTTATTGTTGATGCCGACATCTATGGGGGTAAACATCGGATGAGCTGTCAGGGCTACTATTGTTTTGTGGTTATGGGCTGAAAGATAGAAATTACCGGTTTGTATTTCTTTTTGTACCCAGGAGAAATACATAATGCCTACCGAGTCCGGATAGCCTTTTAAGGTATCAATTAATTGATCTAATGTTAGTTGCCCTTCAGTAAGGTAATCTACCAGGAGCTCCGGATAATAGTCCCTTACAATATCCTGCATTTTCTTTCTGCCCTCGATACTGAGGTATCTCTGGTCGGAAATAAAAGCTAGTTTTTCCATATGCGGGATCAATTGCCGCATGACATCAATGGTCTCTTTGATATAAACGGGACAATCGATAACTGTTATATCTTCCTTTTCGGCTATTTCTTCTATACTTTGATAATTGACCGGACCGGTGAAATTTTTATATATATTATAAAAATCGGCACTAAGATTCCTTTCGTCGGCACAAAATATGACAGGGAGGTTTTTCCAGGTAGTTTCGAGCGTTTGCTGAAATAGTCCCCAACTGCTGTTTCCCAATAAGACAATGATGGCTGGGGCTTTCTCGTTGTATTTATTCAATATCTTGTTCAAACGTTCTGTCAATGCGCTGGTGTCCGTATATAAGGGGAGATTCAGGGATTCAGTATATAGATCCAGATTGGCGCGTGGATTGGAAATTTCTGTCCGGATTTTATCTACGATTATACTCGACCATGGATTTACTTCTGTGTAAGAATTAATGACCAGAATGTACTTTGTCTCTGTACCTTTGTTGTAACAAAAGCCATTTAGCACAACAAATGATAAGGTGATGAATAACAATAATTTACACATGACATAAGGTTAATGTGCTGCAAATATATAAAAAATGCTAATTTTAATCAATACATTTTTGTCATAATGTTTTGTATAGCATCTTGCTTGTCACCGAATTGTGAAATTAGGATTGCTGTTTTGGGGTATAAAAAATCCTGCGGTTTTTCCGCAGGATTTTTAATATCAGAGTTGGGGACTGGTTATTTTTTCATCGCTTCTTCAACAGATACGGCAACAGCGACAGTAGCACCTACCATTGGATTATTACCCATTCCCAGAAATCCCATCATTTCTACGTGGGCGGGAACGGAAGATGAACCGGCGAACTGTGCATCGGAGTGCATACGTCCCATAGTATCGGTCATTCCGTAAGAGGCAGGACCTGCAGCCATGTTGTCCGGATGCAAAGTACGTCCTGTACCACCGCCCGAAGCTACTGAGAAGTAAGGTTTACCTGCCAGTACACATTCTTTTTTGTAGGTGCCTGCAACCGGATGCTGGAAGCGGGTAGGGTTGGTAGAGTTACCGGTGATGGAGACGTCAACGCCCTCTTTCCACATGATGGCAACACCTTCGCGTACATCATCAGCTCCATAGCAATTTACTTTAGCGCGCGGACCGTCAGAATAAGCTTTGCGGCGTACTTCTTTCAGCTCTCCGCTATAGTAGTCGAATTCAGTTTGTACATAAGTGAAGCCGTTGATGCGGGAAATGATCATGGCAGCGTCTTTTCCCAAACCGTTCAGGATCACACGCAACGGATTCTTACGTACTTTGTTTGCCATCTCAGCAATTTTGATGGCACCTTCAGCTGCTGCGAAAGATTCGTGGCCTGCCAGGAAAGCAAAGCATTGGGTTTCTTCCCGGAGCAGACGGGCTGCCAGATTACCATGGCCTAGACCTACTTTCCGGTCGTCAGCAACAGAACCTGCAATACAGAAAGCCTGTAATCCTTCGCCGATCGCTTCAGCTGCGTCGGCAGCGCTTTTGCAACCTTTTTTGATGGCAATGGCTGCACCTACCACATAGGCCCATTTTGCATTCTCAAAACAGATATTCTGAGTCTGTTCACACTCTAAATAAGGATCGATGCCCTTTGCGTCGCAAATAGCTTCAGCCTCTTCGATAGAAGCGATGCCATAGGAGTTTAATACTTTGTTGATCTGGTTAATCCGACGATCCTGACTCTCAAATTTTACTTCTCTTTTTGCCATAGTCTATTCCTCCTATTTTATTCGTGACGTGGGTCAATATATTTAACTGCATTGGCGAAACGTCCGTAGTTCGCAGTGGCTTTTTTCAAAGCCTCATTGGCATCGGTGCCTTTTTTGATCAGGTCCATCATAACGCCCAGACGTACAAATTCATAGCCACAAACTTCGTCATCTTCATCCAGCGCCAGACGGGTTACATAACCCTCTGCCAGTTCCAGATAACGGACTCCCTTGGCTTTTGTAGAGAACATGGTTCCTACCTGACTGCGGAGCCCCTTACCCAGGTCTTCCAGTCCGGCTCCGATAGGCAGACCGCCTTCAGAGAAAGCACTTTGTGAACGCCCGTAAACAATCTGCAAGAACAATTCGCGCATAGCTGTATTGATAGCATCGCAAACCAAGTCTGTATTCAAAGCTTCCAGAATAGTTTTTCCCGGCAGAATCTCTGCAGCCATAGCAGCAGAGTGTGTCATTCCTGAACAACCGATGGTTTCTACTAATGCTTCTTCAATCACACCATCCTTAATGTTCAGAGTCAGCTTACAAGTTCCCTGTTGCGGTGCACACCAGCCAATACCATGGGTTAAACCTGTAATGTCTCTGATCTCTTTCGCTTTTACCCACTTGCCTTCTTCAGGAATTGGGGCCGGTCCATGATTCGGACCTTTTTTTACAACGCACATGTGTTGTACTTCCTGTGAATAAACCATTTTTATCGTTTTTATTGATTAATATATTGCTAAATACCACTTATTGAGCACATAAGCTTGGCAAAGATAAGAGATTAAAAGATATAAAAAAAGAAATCAATAAACATATAATCGTGCATACGTTTGCAAAAAATTATATATTATTTTTTCCACACACCTCCGCCCAGTACTATCCCGGCACTGAAATTCCAGTAGCTGTACCCCTGTTTCAAAAAACAATAATTCAGAGTCAGGCGCAGATGACGGAACAATTCCACTCCGGTCCGGGGACTGAAACAAAATGAATTGAGTTTGCGGGAGGCACTTTCGTCTATAATAGCTGCTCCTACTCCTGCCCCTGCAAAAGGATTTACCTGTTTACCGGGATAAAAATTATAGTCCCCCAAGATTTGAATCAGGATTTTGTTGACTTTCCCGGGACAATCCGGGTAATGATCTGTATGTTTGTAGGTGTCCATCCGGAATTGCACCCCCATATCAATGGAGACGGGCATATTATAGCGTAGTTCTGCGATAAAGCCGTAGGCTTGCCCTACATCGTCCCTGCCGTTTTTGTCTTTTATTCCCCAACCTACGGATGGACCGATTTCAATCTCCAAAGGTTTCACGTTTTGTGAAAACACAACAGATGGCAGTAAAAGGAATAACAGGGGAATGGCTTTCATGATTTTCAGATGAAAATTATTTTGTCAAATATAATGAAGTTTTGCTAAAATTAGGAACATTTAATTGTTGATCGTTCCTGTTTTGAAATTATTATTTCTAAATAGAATATAATTTATATGTAATTTTGTTTTTGATGATTAAAAAAATAAGATACTTTTGCCTGTATGATTAGCTAAATTTATAGATGAAAGTTGATAATGATGTATATATTTATGATGTAGAAGTTGTATTTAAAAAGTATTACGGAGCATTATGTTACTATGCTTCTGCCTATATCCACGAGGATGTGATGGTGCAGGATCTGGTGCAGGATGTATTTGTTCGTTTGCTGGAGGTGCCTCAGTGTTTCAGTTCGGCTGTACATTTACGGAATTTCCTTTATTTATCTGTAAAAAATGCCTGTCTGAACAATCTGGAGAAAAGTGCTGTTCAGGAACGTCACAGACAGTTGATCCGGACATATATTCCCCTTCAGGACTTGCCCGATGAGGAGATTCTGACAGCTGAAGTATTCCGCCGCTTGAAAGAAGCTATCGACGAATTACCCGGAGAATGCCGGAAGATTGTATGCCTTAGTTATTTAGATGGCTGGGACAATGAAAAAATTGCTGCTTACCTGCACATCAGTGTCAATACAGTACGTGCCCAGAAGATGCGCGGAAAAAAACTCCTTCGGGAAAAATTGAGAAATCTTTTTCCACTTTTACTGTTGTTGATGAGAATGGTGTAAAAATAATTTATTTTTTCTTTAGTCTTTTTGATAATTCACATGTAATTATAGTAACATCAGTTCCTCCTTTGGATGTTATCCGGCTGGGGGTACTGAATAGCAACAGGAATTCTGTTTTTATTTATTGATAATTTAATGTGAATGATTATGAAAGGATTTTTTTATTATCTGGCGGTGTTTATGCTGGGGATCAGCTGTTTGTGTGAGACCGGATGTTCGGAAAATAAGCCCGGTGAAGACAAGGATAAAGAACAAGAAGAATTGAAGATGGTGAAAAAACTGACCATCGACAATTATGACGGAGAAGAAAGAAGTGAGATTGCCATTTCCCGTCAGAGTAACCGGATCGATGGGATCACCTGGAAAGTGAGTCCTTTGGGTACCGAGGGGGAATGGGAGCCTTTTACCATTCGTTTTGCGGTTGCTCAGGTAAAAGGCCGGCCTGTTGTTACTTTTAAAGATGAAGAAGGAGTGTTAAATACGGTAACTTATACTCTGGATGAAAAAGGTATTGTCACAGCAGCTGTCTGGGAGTTGCAAGGCTATGAGGAAAGGGCGGTTACCTGGACTTTTTTCAATCAGACTCAGTGTAATGTACTGGGGCGCTTGGTTATGGAGATTCCCGGACAAGGGAAAGATGAGGTGTTTCAGGCTGTTTGTGATGCCGATGGTAACTGGACTTCTGTTTTGGACTATGCCTGTAAGCCGGGAAGTATCCGAAATACGGCTTCTGTCAATCTGAATCTGTTAGGAATGGGTTTGGTGGATATTGAGAATCCCGTTTTGTCTGTAGCTGTCTTGTGTGGTTGGGTTACAGTCAATCCGTTGGTTATAGAATCGATTTCCGGGGAAGAGGAAGACGATGAAGGACAGATCACCCGGATGACTTTTATATTTAATCCGCAGGTAACAGCGGACAGGATCTCCTCGCTCAAAGTGAAAATAAAATTGGAAGATGATTCAGAAATGGATTATCTCTCTGCCACTTTAGGATATTAGTGTTCCGGGATTTAAATATCATTCAGACTTTATGAAATATCATTCAGATTTAGACCGTTGGATAGTGGCCTATATCCGGGAGCAATTGCAGGAGGGGGAAAAGGAAAAATTGGAGGCCTGGCTGGAAGAATCTCCCCGGAACAGGGAACTTTTCCAAAAACTTTGTGACGAACGGGTATGGCGGGACGGGGTGGCCCGGATATGGAGCTATGATGCGGAAATGGCCTGGCAGCTTGTTGTCACAAAACGGGAAAGACGGAAGAGAAGATGGCGGCTTCGCCGGGTGAGCGTTGCAGCCGTTGTTATCTGCACTCTGGGAGCCGGAACCCTGGCCTGGTGGAAAATGCCTGCTAAACCGGAGGAGCCTGTACTGGCTTCCATTCAGGGGGTGCGTTTGAACACGGCTACGGGGAAGTCTTTTCAGTTGGATTCGGCACAACATATCGTGACCGGAGGACTGGAGATGAAAAACGACGGACGGCAGTTGATTGTGAAACCTGGGGCGAGGCAGACAGAGGAACAAAAACTGCAATGGAACACCATAGAGGTGCCGAGAGGAGCCGATTACAGTATGCTGCTGAGCGACGGAACCGAGATTTTTCTGAATGCTGAGACCCGTTTGCGGTTTCCGGATCGCTTCCGGTCGGAAGGAAAACGGGAAGTGTGGCTGGAAGGAGAGGCCTATTTTAAAGTCAGCAGCGATTCACTGCGCCCGTTTATTGTGCATTCGGCGGGAACAAGTGTAAGGGTATTGGGAACTGTTTTCAATGTGATGTCCTATGACAATATGCCTCAGTTACAGGTCACTCTGGTCAGTGGAAAAGTGGAAGTTTCCGGGGAAGAAAACGGAGAGCAGGTCATGTTATTACCGGGGACACAGGCTGTGTATGACAAACGGCAGGGAATACTGAGGAAAAGGGAAGTGGATGTAAGTTATTATACAGCCTGGCAGCAAGGTATATTTGCTTTTCGTGAGACCCCTCTGGAAGAGGTGATGGAAACTCTTGCCCGCTGGTACGATTTCGAACCTTTCTTTGCCAATGCTGAGATCAGGGAGTATGTATATACAGGAAAGGTAAAACGACATGTTTCCCTGAAAGAGGTACTGGAACATTTCACCCGGACCGGGGAACTGGATTTTGAAGTGAATGATAAAACCGTAATCATCAGGAAAAAAAGCTGACCGCTCCTCCGGCAAGAGCAAACGGCAGCTTTTTCTGAATTAAACAATCGCTAAACCGTTTAATCACAACAAATTTATGAAAAAAAGTAACAAGTGGAAACAAATTTTTCGCAGGATGAAATGTACCGTTTTTTTACTGTTGTTTTTTGTGATCGGTGTCAGGGCAAATCTGTATTCCCAACGGGAAATCGTCAGTCTGAGGATGGAGGACGTTTCCCTGGTGGATGTCTTTGACAAACTGGAAAAAATGACAGGTGTTCAATTCCTTTACAATGCTGAAATGGTGAAAGGAAAAGGACAGGTGAGTATCGATGTAGTCCGCAAACCTATGCAGGAGGTTCTGGACGAAGTATTGCAGCCGTTGGGACTGGATTACTCATTTAAGGATAATCAGGTGGTGATCAGCAGGGTTCAGATTGTCCCTGTTCCTCAGGCTGCGGAGTATGTGCTGAAAGGTAAAGTGACGGATCAGAAAGGAGTGCCCCTGCCAGGAGCAACCATCCGTATCGATGGTACTTCTGTCGGTACAGCTACGGATGTGAACGGAGAGTTTACCCTGCGTTTACCCAAAGAAAAGGGAGTATTGGTGTTTACTTTCGTCGGTTATAAGGAAAAAAAGGAAAGTTATGTGGCCGGTAAATTTATGACCGTGAAACTGGAATCCGAAGCTTCTAGCCTGGATGAGGTGACGGTTATCGGTTATGGAAACCGCAAAAGACGTGAAGTGGTCGGAGCCATCTCGACTGTAAAGGCAGAGGATATCAAAGAGGTGCCTACTCCGAGCCTGGAGACTCTGCTGCAGGGCCGGGTGGCCGGACTGGGGGTGTTTCAGCAGTCCGGGGCTCCCGGGAGCGGCGGCAATAGTGTGGCTATCCGCGGTTACAACTCCTTGCTTGACGAAGAGGCCGGATATAAAAGCGACGGTTCTCCGTTGTATGTGATCGACGGGGTAGCGGTCAGTTCTTTTACCTCCCCGGTAACAGGTACCAATACCATTGCCGAGATCGATCCGGCGACAATAGAGTCCGTAGAGGTTCTGAAGGATGCGGCTTCGGCTGCGATCTATGGTTCCCGGGCAGCCAATGGGGTGATCCTGATCACGACCAAAAAAGGACGGGCAGGAAGAGGTAAGTTTTCTGCCAACTTTTCCTATACCGGCTCGATTTTGCCGGAGGCTCCGCCGCAGCTCGGGGGAAAAGCGGAACGCTTGTTCCAGATAGCCATGATGAAAGCCGCAAAGAAAGCTTATTACGATCCGGAAACCGGGGGATATAAATATCCGGAATCCAGGGAGGAGGCTGCTTTGCACAAAACCATTTACGATATGTTCTGGGATCAGGGACTCGGCGTTCCCTCGGGTGGAGGGATGAAAATGATTCAGGACTCCCTGAACCCTTTTTTCAACAATTCCACCAATTGGTATAAATATATTTTCCGGCCGGGGAAGATCTGGAATGCCAACCTGCAGACCAGCGGCGGAACCGAGACCATCAATTATCTGATCGGTGCCGGTTTCTACAAAGAGGTGGGCATTATGCCCGGGAGTGATTTTATCCGGGGTAATCTGCTGACCAATCTCTCGGTGCGGCCTGTGAAAAATCTGATGGTGGATAGCCGCCTTTACCTGGCTTTTACCGACCGTAGCCGGGGATCGCGCAGTGTGGCCGGCTTGTATGAGGAATTTACGGTGAATCCTCAGGTGAATCCCAGTTTGCTGCCGGGGAGCGGGGAACTGGAGGCGATTATGCTGCAGAAGCTGAACGGAAATATAGAGTCGAACACCTCCTACCGTTTGCGTGGGAATCTGGTGCTGGGGTATGAGATTATCAAGGGACTGAATTTTTCGGCTTCGGGGGCTGTCGATTACAATCAGGTGAACCTGAATACTTTTAAACCGGATTATCTGGATCCGACCTCTTACCGGGAGGCTAAATCTTCCGGAGAAGTGGCCCGCGACATGTTGCTCTCCAACGAAAATATTCTGAACTATACGTTTTCTGTGAATGACAAACACAATTTCGATCTCTTGCTGGGGTTGTCGTTCGACTGGACGAAGACCTGGTCCATTGGTGGTTATGGGATCGGAGCACCGAGTAATACCATCGAATATGTGGGGAATTCCTTCCCGGAAATGATCTACAATCCGGTTTCCGGGCTCTACCGCTCCCTGCAGAAATATTATTCCGATTTCAGCGAAACGGCTATGATGAGCTATTTCGGGCGGATCGCTTACAATTACGAAAAGAAATACCTGTTGGAAGCCACTCTCCGCCGCGATGGTTCGTCGGTGTTCGGTGCGGATGAACGCTGGGCCACTTTTCCCTCTGTTGCTGCCGGATGGGCATTCTCGGAAGAGAAGTTTATGCGCTGGGCTTGGTGGTTGGATTTTGCCAAATTCAGGGCAAGCTGGGGACGTACGGGCAGCCAGTTCGGTATCCCCTATCTGGCTCAGGGATTGATGGAGGCCGGGAGTATTTTTGACGGAGTACAGGGGATGCGCCCTTCCGGTGTCACCAATCATCGGCTGAAATGGGAGGAATCGGATCAGTACGATTTCGGGCTGGATATGGATATGCTGGATTACCGCATCAACCTGACTGTGGATTATTATTACAAATATACCCGCGATCTGATCTACAAATTGCCTTTGCCAGGAGATGTTTACGGCGAGGGAGGGGTGCAATGGAGAAATGCTATGGAGGTTTCCAATGAGGGAGTGGAACTCGACCTGAAAATCGATGTGCTGCGGAATACAGCCTTCACCTGGCGGGCTCGTTTCAATCTTTCAAAAAACTGGAACCGTTTTGAGAAAAGCTATTCCGGAGTGGATATCCCGGGTGGGCTGGTGATCGGGAAGCCGATGAGCGGGATTTATTTATACAAGGACGGCGGATTGATACAGAATGCCGGGGATCTGCCCTATGTGTACGATGAGGAGGGGAAAAAACACATCCTTTCACCGGATGGGGACGACGAATATTTTTTCACTTATGGTATGCGGAAAATAGAGGATCTTGACGGGGACGGGCAGATTACAGAGGATGATATGTATTATGCCGGTAGTGCTTTACCGACCATATACGGAGGGTTTGCCAGCGAACTGAAATGGAAAAATTTCGATTTGAATTTTTTGTTCAGCTATGTGATCGGACGGAAAATGATCAATCGGTTCCGTTTGGAATCAGTGGCAGCAAACGGAACGATTAAGCCCTTGTTCGCCCATATATCCCCTTCTGATTTCTGGCAGAAGCCGGGGGATCAGACTCCGTTTCCGGCTCCGGGTATTTATCCCGGTAGCAGCAACCAGTATAGCGGATGGCGTGCTTGCAACCTGGAAACTGTTAGTTATTCCAAGCTTAGTCATATTTTCTGTTGATACA
>CAJMQA010000073.1 GCA_905215395.1 uncultured bacterium
TTACAGTAAGTTTCTTTATCAGCTGAAAAAGAAACAGAAAGAGATCAAAGCTAAAAGTGTCAAGGTGGTGGTCAAGGAAATTCGTTTCGGACCTCAGACCGATGATCACGATTTTAATTTTAAGCTGAAACATGCTAAAGAATTTTTGCAGGAAGGTGCAAAAGTGAGAGCATATGTGTTTTTTAAAGGCCGTTCGATTTTATTTAAAGATCAGGGTTCTGAATTGCTGTCGCGCTTTATCTCTGAACTCGAAGAGTACGGAAAAGTGGAAGCTTTGCCGAAACTGGAAGGGAAAAAGATGATTGTGGTATTGGCTCCCAAGAAGTAAAAGAGAAGAAACTCAGGATATGTGGCTTGCCACAAATAATTATATTTTTCTGAAACACAATAAAATTAAGAGAAGATGCCAAAGATGAAGACAGTGAGTAGCGCGAAAAAGAGATTTACTCTGACCGCTACGGGGAAGATCAAGAGAAAACATGCTTTCAAACGTCATATCCTGACCAAGAAAACAACAAAACAAAAAAGAAATCTTACCCATGACACCATTGTGAATGCTCATGACCTGAAAGCAGTGAGAGCAATGCTTGTTATGTAAGAAATTAAAAAATTAGTTTATTAACCGGAATGTTATGCCATAAGTTTCTTCAGAGAAAGAACGCTGACATTCGAAAAAAAGAAAATTATGCCAAGAGCTAAAAATGCCGTTGCTTCAAGAGCACGTAGAAAAAAGGTTTTAAAAGAGACCAAAGGTAACTTTGGTGCAAGAAAAAATGTTTGGACGGTTGCTAAAAACACATACGAAAAAGGTTTGACGTATGCGTTCCGTGACAGACGTAAGAAAAAGTCAGAATTCAGAGCATTGTGGATTCAGAGAATTAATGCTGCTGTCAGATTGGAAGGTTTGTCTTATTCCAAATTTATGGGATTGATCCATAAAGCTGATGTAGACATGAACCGTAAAGTTCTGGCCGACCTGGCTATGAACCATCCGGAAGCTTTCAAGGCTGTGGTGGCAAAAGCAAAAGAATTTGCGAAATAATTATCCGATAGATATCCTGAGGAAAGGCTGCTGAGAAGCAGCCTTTTTTATTCCTGAAAAATCGGAAAATGTTCCCTTTTTGGCTATTTTTGGGAGATTGAATGTGATTATGAGATATGCAGATGTTATAGTACCGTTGGCAGTAGAGGGAATGTATACCTATGCGGTGCCTTCAGCCCTTGAAAAAGAGGTGAAAGAGGGTGCGTTGGTACTTGTCGCTTTTGCCGGGAATAAGAAATATACAGCTCTGGTATGCCGGTTGCACGAACGGAAACCGGAGGGATATGAGGTGAAATCCCTGGAAGGAATAGCAGAAGATCAGGTCGTATTCTTTCCCCTTCATTTGAAATTTCTCCAGTGGATCAGTGAATATTATATGGCAGCTATGGGAGAGGTGATGAAAGCGGCTTTACCGGTTGCTTTCCGGTTGGAAAGTTTTACCAGTATCACCCGTACCTCCGGAGAGATCAGTTATGAGGGACTGACGGTAAATGAAAAAGCCTTGCTGGCTTTTCTGCAGCCCGGGGAATATGTTTCCCTGAAGGAAGCAGAGAAATACCTGAAGATTAAAAATGCCTTGCCGTTGGTGAAAAACCTTTTGTCCAGGGAATATATACAGATCAAAGAAACTGTAGACGATATCTTCAGGGAAAAGACAGAACGGGTAGTCGGTTGGGCACGTCCTTTCAGCGAGGAAGAACTGGGAAAAATACTGGATGGTCTGAAGAGGGCTCCTGCCCAGTATACCATGCTCTGTCGTTGGTTGGAACAGGAAAAGCAGGAAGTGGATAAAGCCGGCTTTTTGCAGTTGACGCTTAACTCAGCTGCTGCCCTGAAAGGATTGTGTGATAAGCAGATATTGAAAATAGAAGAACGCCGGGTCAGCCGCCTCGGGGACGAAAGCCGGCCGGCGGAGGCATCCTGTGTTCTGACGCAAGAGCAGGAAAGGGCGTTGCAGGAGATCCGCAGGAATTTCGAAGAACGGGATTGTGTGCTTCTGAAAGGAGTTACCTCTTCCGGGAAGACGGAAGTGTATATACAGCTGATCCGGGAGTACATAGACAAGGGCTTTCAGGTATTGTATATGTTGCCTGAAATCGCACTGACTGTTCAGATTGTCAGGCGCTTGCAGAAGGTTTTCGGGAATAATATAGGTATATACCATTCCGGAATGTCTGATAGTATGCGCGCAGAGCTATGGAGAAAACAATGCAGCGACCGGCCTTTCTCTTTGATTCTGGGAGTCCGTTCCTCTGTATTTTTGCCTTTTCAGCGTCCCGGACTGATTATCGTGGATGAGGAACACGATGCCTCCTATAAACAGAAAGAGCCTGCTCCCCGGTATCAGGGACGGGATACAGCCATTATGCTGGGGAAAATGCACGGAGCCCGTATATTACTGGGGTCTGCCACCCCCTCTTTCGAGTCCTATCAGAATGCTATAAATGGTAAATATGGCCTGGTGGAGCTGAACAATCGTTACGGAGGGATACAGATGCCCGATATCCGGCTGGCTGATCTGGGGGAAGCCCGGAGAAAAAAACAGATGAAAGGGAGCTTTTCACCCCTGCTGTTAGAAGAGATGCGCCGGGTATTGGCCGATGGCAAACAGGTGATACTCTTCCAGAACCGCCGGGGATATTCCTCTTATGTACAGTGTGATCATTGCGGGGAAATACCCAAATGTCGTCATTGTGACGTCAGCCTGACCTATTATAAACAAAAAAACTTACTGATCTGCCGGTATTGCGGAGCTATTGTGAAAATGAACGATACCTGTTCCGCCTGCAGTACGGGACACTATCGCGAGAGAACGCCGGGAACAGAAAAGATAGAAGAAGAGGTCGGACAATTATTTCCCCGGAGCAGGGTTGCCCGGATGGATCTGGATGTGATGAGCAGTAAAAACAGGTTCAGGGCTGTCATAGACGATTTTGAACAGGGAAAAACAGATATCCTTATCGGTACTCAAATGGTGACAAAGGGACTTGATTTTGAAAACGTCAAGCTTGTGGGAGTCATGGATGCAGACAGCATGGTTAATTTTCCGGATTTCCGGGCAGAAGAAAGAGCTTATTGCATGCTGATGCAGGTGAGCGGACGCAGTGGACGAAAAGGGGAACAGGGGAAGGTCATTGTGCAGGCAGCTGATGTCAGCAACAGAGTTTATACCATGCTGACCGACGGGGATTATCACTCCTTTTTTACCCAGCTTTCGATGGAGCGGAAATTATTCGTTTATCCTCCTTTCGGACGGATGATTCAGGTGGAAATGCGGCACAAAGAGGTGATTGCCTTGCGGAATATGGCCAATGAACTGGCAGCGCGCCTGAGGGGGAAGCTGGGACAGAGGGTATGTGGACCTGCCGTACCTGAAGTAAGTAAGATCGGAGGTATGCACCGTGTTATCATCCTTCTGAAAATCGAACAGGGAGCTTCCTGCTCCAGTGTGAAAAATCTGCTTAAATGTGAGGTGGGAGAATTGCGGAAAGAGAAGGGATGGAATGCTGTCCGGATCTTTTTCGATGTGGATCCGCAATAGCTTCTCCGAAAGGTTGTGTTACCGTTTTTTATGTTTTATATCATATTTCTTAGCTTCTGGAAGCCAGGAAATAACGTTTGTAAAAAGATTGTAAAAAATATTTCTCCCAAAATGAATAATATGTCGAAAAAGCATATACATTTGCAGCGATTTTTCTCGGGTGCACGGAGGTGCTTTTACCGGTCTTTGTACCCTAGTGAGGAAAACACAATGTAAAAAATTAATTTTTTTAATTAAAATGAAAAACAGATTTTTTCTGGGTTTTGTAGTTGTCATGATGATTATGGCAACAAGCTGTGGTAAAATGCCGCAAGAAAACATGGATGCAACAAAAGCTGCCGTAGAAAATGCACAGGCTGCTCAGGCTGACGTTTACATGGCTCCTGAGTTCAAAGCTCTGCAGGATTCTTTGGCTGTGGTGATGCAAGCTATCGAAGCAGAAAACTCAAACTTCTTTAAGAATTTTGACGCTTTGACAGTGAAGCTGGACACCCTGAAAGCTCAGGCTGAAGCTATTGCTGCTGCCGCTCCTGTTAAAAAAGAAGCAGTAAAACAAGAAGCTGCAACTGTTCTGGAAGGCGTTAAAACTTCCATCGAGGACACTAAAGCTTTGTTGGCTAAAGCTCCGAAAGGAAAAGAAGGAAAAGCTGCTTTGGAACAGATTACTAACGAATTGAATGTAGTTACTGCTACTGTCGCAGAAGTGGAAGCTTCTATGGCCGGAGATGTTAACTTTATTCAGGTTCTGGACAAGCTGAATGCTGCTCAGAAATCAGTGGCTGATCTGAATGCAGAACTGTCAGAAGCTATCGCGAAGAAAGTCGGTAAAAAATAAACCGCAATGACGTAACTGAAAGAAAGGGTGTCCGTTAAGACGCCCTTTTTTTGTCCGGATGTAATTTTATATACAATGAAAGCACACCTGAAAAGGAAGAGGAGGAACTATTGGAAATGGATTGGAGGGGGAGGCTGTCTGGCGGGGATTATTTATGTGGTAATATTATGTGTGTCTGCTGATAAGGCTCCGGTAGAGAAAATGAATTCGGTCCTGCATTTACTGTCGAATGCCGAGGCGCTGAATGCCGATATCTATAGCAAAGGTTTGTACGATGAAGCCAGGGGGCTGTATGACTCTGCAGTTATCGTATGGAGAAAAGAGAATCAGAAACTTTTTGTATTCCGCAAATACCAGGTGGTTGAAGAGCTGGTGGGCAAAGCAACCGAAACTGCCGGCAAGGCGATTCAGCATGCCGAGGATGTCCGTAAAAATACCCGCAAGGAACTGGTGGACGAGATTGCCGGACTGAGGCAGGAAATGGCGGACTTTGAAAAGTTGTTTGTTTCTTTACCTCTGGCAAATAAATATGTCCGGGAACATTCCCGGGGAAAATTGCTCCTGAACGAGGCTGAGATTGCATTTGAAAAAGGTGACTATCAGGCGGGAAGACAGAAATTGCGTTCTGCTGCCGGAATGATCCGTTCGGCATACCGTAGCGGACATGATCTGCTGGATGAATATTTCAGGCAACTGCCCGAGTGGCAGGAAAGTTTGCAGAATATGATTGCACAATCCGAACGCGACCGGGATTATTTTGTATTGGTTACCAAAATTCCGGCACAATGCATCGTCTATTATAAGGGGCAACCGAAATGCTCATTTGCTGTGGAGTTTGGTAAAAACTGGCTCGGAAATAAACAATGTGAGGGAGATCATGCTACACCCGAAGGAAAATACCGTATTGTTAAAAGACTGGAAGGACGCCTGACCCGTTACTACAAGGCTCTGTTACTGGATTACCCCAATGCGGAAGATTTGGCTAACTTCGCAAGATTGAAGAAAAAAGGAATTCTTCCGCGCAATGCCCGTCCCGGTGGATTGATCGAGATACATGGAGACGGAGGCAAGGGGGCTAACTGGACCAATGGATGCGTGGCTCTGGAAAATAATGATATGGATGTCCTCTTTCGTTATGTGAGTAAAGGAACTCCGGTGTTGATAATCGGAGGAGATAAAAAAATAGAATGGAACAGTTAGAACAATCATTCGTTCAAAGATTGTGATATGGAAAATCTGAATCAGAAAATCAGTAAAAAAAGACTCTGGATACAATTGGCCTGGGGCGCTTGTCTGATTGTATTTGTTGTCCTGCTGCCGGTTACTGTAAGACCTTTTTTTCATGAGGTGGAATACGGGCGGAAAGAAAAACCGCTTAGTGATTCTGCAGCCCTGGCGGATAAAGATATTCAGCAAAAAATCAGGCAGCTTCAGACTGAGGTGAACAGGTTGGATCAGCGGTTGGATAAGTTTCTTCCGCATATGCCCTATATTGTGGTGAATACCACTAAAAATCAGTTCAGCCTTTACGATGCGAAAGGCAAGCTGATCCGGGAGGGAAATTGTTCTTCCGGAAGCTATACCCGATTGGTGAGTAAAAAGAAAACCTGGACTTTTAAGACTCCGAAAGGCCGTATGACCGTTTTGTCTAAAACGGAGAATCCGGTCTGGGCAAAGCCCGACTGGGCATTTATAGAGGAAGGCCTGCCTGTTCCGAAGCCCGGAGATCCCTCCCGTTTTGAGAGAGGTGTGTTGGGAGATTATGCACTGCGTATGGCTGACGGATATTTATTACACGGTACTTTGTATCAAAGGTTTTTGGGAATGCCGGTAACACATGGTTGTATACGCTTGGGGGATGCAGACTTGGAAGTGGTGTATCATACCTTGCCTGTCGGTGCTTATGTATATATTTATTGAGGTTTGTTTATGAAACATTATAAGATTTTGTTGGCTCTGACAGTGATTGTACTGATTGTTGCCGGAGATTATGTGATCAGCCAGTATGTTTCATATTCCGGATATCAAAAGGAATTTGAAGCGAAATACGATTCCCTGGGCATATACCGGATACCGGAATATCATGAATTGTTAAAGCAAAAGGGAAAACTGACCAGCCTGGGAATCATGGCTCAGGACGATTCGGTCGGACTCTATCTGAATCTGCCGGAAATGGAGGCTGGGCTAATGATCAAAGGATTGATGGTCAGAAGCATTCCTATTCAGGAAATTACTATGAGCCGTTTGTTCAGAACAGCTTCCGACGAAGCTTTGTATCGGTGGTTGTCCGAACCTTTGCAGGTGGTGGCCGAGATGGCGACTATTCCCAAGGAGCCCATTAATGTGGTGATGGCACCTTCGGATACAACCAGTGAACCCTCTGCCATTGTGCCGGATACCTCTTCGGTCGCCCCTGTTTGTTTTATCTGGGAGACGGACCGGGATTTGCGTCTCTTTTTCTACCAGACGGAAGAAAATGCCGGAGTGTCGGCTTTCATCCGGCAGGAAAGGTGGCAGGAGATCAAAGAGGCGATGAGACAGATGCTGGCTTTCCGGGTGCCTGACTACAACCCGGTTATCCGGATCGGGTTAAACCGGGAGGCTGCCAAAGCCTTATACCGGGCAATCCCCCGCAATGGGAAGATTGTGATCACATTGTAACTATTTTGTTATCTTTGCCGGAAACAATTGGATTCTATGAGTGGAGATACGATTATATTTATTGCATTTTGCCTGTTCATTCTTCTGCTGGGAAGCAGGTTCAGACAGCGGATCAGCGAATCGAAAGGGGGACGGCCTGAAATGAAACGGAGGGTACGGTTCTTTTCCATTATACAATTAGTAGTATTGGGAGGACTGATGATTTACATGGTACCGCTTTTAATCAGAGATTTCAGTGGTCCGGGACAAGCTCCGGTGACTTTTGTTATTTTACGTTGTTTGATTTTTGTATTCACAATTTATATCTTCGTGACCGGCTGTATGAGGCTCTGTGGACGGAAAGATCAGGAAAATGCAGAAGAATAAACAGTTAAAAATATCAGAAAGCACTGCTTCCTGATATTTTTTTTGCAAAACCTTAAACGGTGGCTTAACTTTTTTTAAGGGTTAGAATTTAACATTTGACATTGGAATAATTAATTTTGGTGTATTCAAAATTTTAACATTTCAAATCAGCTTGTGAGGAATGGAATTTTGACATAGGATGGAACCCATTTTTATCAGTTTCGTAATAGAATTTTATAAGATATAACAACTTTAAATTAATTGTCTATGGATACTGTTGATATCAAAGCATTAAATGAACGCATACAGCAGGAAAGCTCTTTTGTTGATATGATCAATATGGAGATGAATAAAGTGATTGTCGGTCAGAAACATCTGGTGGAAGGACTTTTGATTGGAATGCTTTCGGACGGGCATATTCTTTTGGAAGGTGTTCCCGGTTTGGCTAAAACTTTAGCGATCAATACGCTGGCAACCACGATTGATGCGAAGTTCAGTCGTATCCAGTTTACTCCGGACCTTTTGCCTGCGGACGTAATCGGTACGATGATTTATTCTCAGAAAAGAGAGGAGTTTGTGGTGAAACACGGACCTATTTTTGCTAACTTTATTCTGGCCGATGAAATCAACCGTGCCCCGGCAAAAGTACAGTCAGCACTTCTGGAAGCCATGCAGGAGCGTCAGGTTACCATTGGGGAAATGACCTATCGTTTGCAGGAGCCTTTCCTGGTAATGGCAACACAGAACCCCATCGAGCAGGAAGGTACCTATCCGCTGCCGGAAGCTCAGGTTGACCGTTTTATGCTGAAAGTGGTGATCGACTATCCGAAGAAAGAGGAGGAAAAGATGATCGTCCGTCAGAATATGGAAAAAACGTTCCCGAAAGCCGCCACCATCCTGAAACCGGAAGATATAGTCCGGGCCCGTGAAGTAGTGAAGGATGTATATATGGACGAGAAGATCGAAAAATATATTATCGACATTGTTTTTGCTACCCGTTTTCCGAAGGATGCCGGATTGGAAAAATTTGTCAGCATGATTGCTTACGGTGGTTCTCCCCGTGCAAGTATCAGTCTCGCTAAAGCCGCCAAAGCTTATGCTTTCATTAAACGCAGAGGATATGTTATTCCCGAGGATGTACGTGCCGTATGCCATGACGTTTTACGCCACCGTATCGGACTTACCTACGAGGCAGAAGCTAATAATATCACCAGTGAGGACATCATCAATGAAGTCCTGAATGCGGTTGAGGTACCTTAGTAGAAATTGTTATGGAAACTTCTGAATTATTAAAACGGGTCCGGAAAATAGAAATTAAAACCCGGGGCTTGTCAAGCAATATATTTGCCGGCGAATACCATTCGGCTTTCAAAGGAAGAGGTATGACATTCAGCGAGGTCCGTGAATATCAGTATGGAGATGATATCCGGAATATCGACTGGAATGTGACGGCCCGTCACAATCGTCCTTATGTCAAGATCTTCGAGGAAGAACGGGAATTGACGGTTATGCTGATGATTGATGTCAGTGGTTCCCGGAATTTCGGTACAATATCGAAGCTGAAGAAAAATCAGATCACTGAAATCGCTGCTGTCATTGCTTTTTCTGCCATACAGAACAATGACAAGATCGGGGTGATTTTCTTTTCGGACAAGATTGAAAAATTTATACCCCCTAAAAAGGGAAGGACACATATTCTGCATATCATCAGGGAATTGATCGATTTTACTCCTGAGGATAAGCAGACGAATATTGAAGAGGCCTTGCAGTATGTCACCAGTTCCATCAAGAAAAGGTGTACCTGCTTTATTATTTCGGATTTTATCGACGACCATGATTTTGCCCATGCGCTGGCTATTGCTAACCGTAAACACGATGTGGTTGCCCTGCGGGTTTATGATCAACGCGAAACAGTTCTGCCACCTGTAGGTATGATGTATCTGAGGGATGCCGAAACAGGGGAGTTGATGTGGGTGGATACTTCAGATAAAAAACTCCGGGAAGAGTATGAAAAATACGCTTTTATCCAGGAAAAAGAGCTGGAAGCAACCTTCAAGCGTTCGGGCGTAGATGTTGCCAATATCCGTTCTGATGAAGATTATGTCAGGGCTTTAATCACTTTATTTAAGAAGAGAGCTTAATAAATTAAGTCATATGATGTATTTAAAGCAACTATTGTTATTCCTGTTCCTGTTATTGGGAGCCGGATTTGTAAGGGCTCAGAATATTGAATACGGTCTGACAGTGGACACAAATTACATGTTGATCGGTGACCAGCAGCACCTGATTTTTAAAGTAAAGAGCGAGCCCGGCATCCGGATTAAGTTTCCTCAGTTACGGGATACGGTGGTGAATGGAGTAGAGATTATTTCCGGACCTGTCCGGGATTCTGTGAAGGAAAAGGACGGACGCTGGCTGATCGAGGAAAAATATGTGATTACCGCTTTCGATACCGGAGTTTATGTTATTCCTCCCATGCCTATTACAATAGAAGGTCAGGAATACAACAATATTCTCCGCACCGACCCTCTGGCTTTTGTGGTCAATACGTTTCAGGTGGATCCTCAGAAAGGAAATTACGATATTGTCATGCCTTACGATGCTCCCTGGACCTTTGCAGAAATATTGCCCTACCTTTTGTGGGTATTGCTGGGAATTGTCGTTATCGCTCTGATCTGGTTGTATTGGTCGCGCTTCCGCAAGAATAAGCCTTTGTTCACCCCTAAGAAAGAGGAAATTCCCCCTTATGTCAAGGCCATTCGGTCCCTTGATGAAATCAAGGAACATAAGTTGTGGCAGACCGGAAAGGAGAAAGAATATTACACCCGTCTTACCGATACTGTACGGCAGTATTTGGATGATGAATTCAATATTCCCGCAATGGAGCAAACCTCTGCCGAAACACTCCGGGCGCTCGAAGGATGCCGGGAGGTGGAACAAAAGGAAAGAGGCCGTATGGCTGAAATGCTGACAACTGCTGATTATGTGAAATTTGCCAAGTTCATTCCTTTACAGGATGAAAATGCCCGTTACCTGGATACAGCTTACAAATTTGTCAATAATACGCATCAGCGGATTGAAGAAAAACTGGCTGAACAGCGGAAAGAAGAAGAAAGAAAACAGGAGGAAGAGAGACAGCGGCAGGAAGAAGAAAAAGCGAAGGCTGAAGCAGAAGAACAGGCAAAAACAAATGAAAATAACAACAATATTTAAATAAGATGTTTGGATTCGAATTTGCAAACCCGAAATATTTTCTGTTATTGATACTTCTGGTACCAATGATATTGTGGTATGTCCTGCGGGAAAAGCGTTCGCATGCCGATCTGCAGTTCCCTTCACTCCGGGTATTCAAAAGCATAAAGCATGCCGGACACATCTGGCTGAGACATGTGTTGTTTGCTTTGGAGGTACTGGCTATTGCATTACTGGTGGTCGCCCTGGCGCGTCCGCAGTCGAGTAATAGCTGGCAGACCTATACCAGTGAGGGAATCGATATTGTCCTGGCATTGGACATCTCCGGAAGTATGTTGGCGCGCGATTTTACCCCCGACCGTCTGGAAGCGGCCAAACAGGTGGGTACGAAGTTTATACTGGAACGTCCTCAGGATAAAATAGGGCTTGTCGTATTTGCCGGAGAGAGCTTTACTCAATGTCCGCTGACAACCGACCAGGCTGTATTGGTAAATTTACTGGGGGAAGTGAAGAGCGGAATGATCGAGGATGGTACGGCACTGGGACTGGGACTGGCAAATGCAGTAAACCGTCTGAAAGATAGCCAGGCAAAGTCGAAAGTGATCATATTACTGACAGATGGTGTCAATAACCGTGGTGCTATTGCTCCGGCAACGGCAGCAGAGTTGGCTAAAGCTTACGGCATTCGGGTATATACGATCGGTGTCGGAACGTATGGCGAAGCTCCCTATCCGGTAGAAACTCCCTTCGGTGTGCAGTTGCAGAATGTTCCGGTGGAAATCGATGAAGATATATTGCAGCAGATTGCCAACCTGACAGGCGGAAAGTATTTCCGGGCTACAGATAACAATAAACTGCAGCAAATTTACTCGGAGATTGACCAGTTGGAGAAAAGCAAGATCGAGGTGAAACATTTCAGCAAAAAGAATGAACAGTATTTTATCTTCGGTTTGCTTGGAATGTGCCTGCTCATCGCACAGGCATTGTTACGGTATACTTTATTGAGGAAAATACCTTAATCAAAAATTGAAAGACTATGTTTAGATTTGCACATCCTGAATTATTATACCTCCTGATAGTCATTCCATTACTGATTGTATTCTATGTGGTGATGGTCGGGAGAAAGAAAAAAGCGATTGCTGAATTCGGAAATCCGGAATTGCTGAAGCCCTTGATGCCTTTGCTCTCCTTTAAGAGGGGGGCATGGAAATTTGTCATGCTGCTGATTGCCCTGATGTTTGTCATCGTAGGAGTGGCAGGACCGCAATTCGGTTCCAAATTGCAGCAGGTGAAGAAGAAAGGGGTGGAATTGATTATTGCACTCGACGTGTCAAATTCAATGATGGCTCAGGATATAAAACCCAACCGCCTGGAAAAAGCAAAGATGGCTATCTCCAGAATGGTGGAAAAACTCAGGGATGATAAAATCGGGCTGATTGTTTTTGCCGGGGATGCATATGTGCAGCTACCCATTACAACCGATTATTCTTCGGCTAAACTGTTTTTGTCCAATATCACGACAGATATCGTTCCGGTACAGGGAACTGCCATCGGTTCGGCCATTGACATGGCGGTCCGTTCATTTACTCCTGAGACAGAGACATCCAAAGCAATCATTGTGATTACCGACGGAGAAAATCATCAGGATGATGCAGTGGCTGCCGCGAGGGCTGCACACGAAAAAGGGATTGTCGTACATACGATCGGTATGGGACTGGAACAGGGGGCGCCTATTCCGGAACGGGGCAAGCCCGGACAATTTATGAAAGACGGACAGGGAAATGTTGTCATATCTAAACTGGATGAAAATACCCTGCAGCAAATAGCTAAAGCCGGGGAAGGGCTTTATGTACGCGCCAGTAATTCGGATGTGGGGCTCACCCAGCTTCTGGATGAGGTCAATCAGATGGAGAAGACGCTGATGGAAGAACGGATTTATAGTGATTATGCTGAGAAATACCAGTATTTTTTATTGGTAGGACTGTTTTTTATCTTTGTCGAGTTTATGATTCTGGGACGGAAAAACAAACATTTTATGAAGATTAACCTATTCAAAAGCAAAGATTAACGATGAAGACAATC
>CAJMQA010000074.1 GCA_905215395.1 uncultured bacterium
GAAGAATTTGCCCGGAGTCATGGCTTCCTCTTTCGACGGGTCTGCTGCTATCAGCGGATTGGTGGGACTGGAGGAATGCCCGGAAGCTGAATTGACGATGCGGGTGAACGGAAATGTCGTATTTTCCGCAAACAAAACTCAGTTGCCCCTCAGTATCGAACGTCTGATTGCTTATGCATCTGAATTTCATACCCTAAAGATCGGTGATTTTCTGTATTGCGGGAATACATTCCGTTACCGGGGGGTAAAGACCGGAGATAGGATCCGGGTTTCTTTGAATGGTGTTGAAAAATTAAATTTTGAAATCAAATAATCTCTAAACTAAAATCAACTATGAGAAAACAATTGTTTATATGCTTGTTTGTATGGATCGGTTTAACAGTCCAGGCTCAGCATTCTTATCAGCCTTCGGCGGAAAATCTGAAAGCCCGGCAGGAATTTCAGGATCAGAAATTCGGAATCTTCCTGCATTGGGGACTTTATAGTATGCTGGCACAGGGAGAATGGGTGATGACGAATCAGAATCTGGATCACAAGGAATACCGGAAACTGGCATCGGCTTTTTATCCTTCCCGTTTTAACGCAGCTGAATGGGTGGCTGCGATCAAAGCATCAGGGGCAAAGTATATTTGTTTTACAAGCCGTCATCACGAAGGTTTTTCTATGTGGGATACTCAGTATTCCGATTATAATATAGTGAAAGCTACTCCTTTTAAACGGGATGTTTTGAGAGAACTGGCTGATGAATGTCAGAAGCAGGGAATAAAGCTGCATTTATACTATTCCCATCTGGATTGGGATAGAGATGATTATTATCCATTGGGACGTACAGGACGTGGAACCGGACGTACGACACACGGTGAATGGAAGACCTACTATCAGTTTATGAATAATCAGTTGACAGAATTGATTACAAAATACGATCCGGCCGTTATCTGGTTCGATGGTTGGTGGGATCAGGACCAGAACCCTGATTTCGACTGGCAGTTGCCCGAACAATATGCCATGATCCATAAACTGAAACCCTCTTGTCTGATTGGGAACAATCACCACCAGGTGCCTTTTGAAGGCGAAGATATTCAGATTTTTGAACGGGATCTGCCGGGTGAAAATTCTGCAGGATTATCCGGTCAGGATATCAGCCGTTTGCCGCTGGAGACCTGTGAAACCATGAACGGTATGTGGGGCTATAAGATCATTGATCAGAATTATAAATCGACAAAAACTTTGATTCACTATCTGGTAAAAGCTGCCGGACGCAATGGTAACTTACTGATGAATGTGGGACCGCAGCCCAATGGAGAATTGCCGGAAGTTGCCGTCGGACGTCTGAAAGAAATGGGAGAGTGGATGAAAGTATACGGGGAGACGATTTATGGAACCCGGGGCGGAGATATCAGTCCCAGAGATTGGGGTGTGACTACCCGTAAGGGAGATAAATTGTATGTACATATTCTCAACCTCAAGGATAATGGATTGTTCCTGCCTTTGACAGGTCAGAAAGTAAAGTCGGCAGTGGTTTTTAAAGATAAGGCTCCGGTAAAATACCGTCAGGATAAAGCCGGTGTCGTACTGGAGTTGGGAAAAGTGCCTGCAGATATCGATTATGTAGTAGAGCTGACAATGAGCAAATAACATGAAGCGGGAAGATTTTAAAATAGAGATATGTGCAAATTCCCTGGAAAGTGCTTTGGAAGCTGCCAAAGCAGGAGCTGACCGGGTAGAATTATGTGCCGGAATGCCGGAGGGCGGGACAACCCCGTCTTTCGGCACCATCTCCTGTGTACATGAAATGGCTGCTATCCGCCAGCATGTGATTATCCGGCCGAGAGGAGGAGATTTTTTGTATTCAGATACGGAACGCCGCGTGATGCTGAAGGATATTGAAGCAGCCCGTAAAGGAGGTGCCAAAGGTGTGGTGTTGGGGTGCCTGACCCGGAATGGAGATGTCGATGTGAAGGTGATGGAGGAGATGATGCAGGCAGCAGAAAATCTGTCGGTGACTTTTCACCGGGCTTTCGATATGTGCCGGGATCCGTTTGAAGCATTGGAAGCTATAGAGGCTTTGGGGTGTGAGAGGATTCTGACTTCGGGACAAAGGGCTTCTGCCGAAGAAGGAATTTCACTGATCAGAGAGTTGGTGGCCCGGGCCGGAAAAGTGATCATTATGCCGGGATGTGGGGTCAATGCCTCGAATATCCACCGGATAGCCGCAGAAACAGGTGCCCGCGAATTTCATCTCTCTGCCCGCATAAATGTCGGGAGCGATATGATCTACCGGAATGCCCGGGTATCGATGGGGGGAACTGTAAAGATAGAGGAATATGGGCGGGAGGTTACTTCCGCAGAGAAAGTCAGGCAGGCCATACAGGCGCTGGAAAGTAAAAAAAATGAAGGCTAAATGCCTTCATTTTTTATATTTAAAGTTTATGGATGACCTTCATTAGCTGTTCCCCTAAGCCTATGGTGTATCCCTGGGAGATAAATACCACCCGGTTAAAGGTATCTGCAATAACAAATACGGGGAGATTAGAGTGGGACAGTTTCATATTCCCGCTGATCATTTTCAGAATACTGCCGTTGATGTCTGTACCCCAAGTAATGGTGGACGGTAGAGCCGGGAATTCATCCGGGCGGAAATTTTTCAGTTGCTGCTCATCTTTGAATAAGAAGACCATTCCGCGTCCCCATTCTTCAAAATCTTTTTTCAGGGCTGCTATGTCCCTTAGAGCGTGATTCGTAGGTTCCTGCCGGGCTCCCAATATGGCGACGATAAAGTATCCCCGTCCTGTCG
Source organism: uncultured bacterium (assembly GCA_905215395.1). Classification (GTDB taxonomy): domain Bacteria; phylum Bacteroidota; class Bacteroidia; order Bacteroidales; family Marinifilaceae; genus Odoribacter. Next base: position 2,795 of record CAJMQA010000074.1, read on the forward strand.
TTTGCAGAATGCTTTGAGGCTGATCTTTACCGGTAGGTAAAAATAAAGCTTCGGAATTGAGGTTTCCGATTACTTTGACTTCATCCGGATTTTCCCGCATGACCAGATCTGCCTTTGTCTTTTCACCTTCCCGGATATTAAAAAAGCTGACATTGCTTAAAACTCCGCCACTGGCTAAACGTGTTCCTGTAACCATCATATAATAGCCCGTGTCTAACGGGAGTGGCTTTTTCAACAAATTTTCCCATGAACTGCTGCTATCTTCCGGAAAGTTCAGTAGTTGAAATTTTCCGTTATTAAAGCGTGAGAGTGTATAGTGGGAATAATATTGTGGATTAGAAAGAGCTTTTACAGGAGTATAACCGGCAACTAATTTTCCTTGTGGTGAGTTGGCCTGTTTGTCGGTTGTTGTGAAATCGACATCTATCCAATTGCCTGATGGATTAGCATACTGGGTTTTGCCTGTCACTTCGTCAATCCGGGCGGGGATACCCATACTACGCAGGACTGCGACATAGAAAATGTCCCGGGAATACTGATCGGCAGTACGGGCTTTCCATACACCAGCCGGCATCATTGGAATTCTTTGCGGATTTAATTCATCCTTAATGGTAATGTTCTTTTTGCACCAGACGGTCCAGTTTGCAGGATCTGCTTTAATACTTGCGGTCAGTTCCGGAGAAATTTCTTTGATAAAGAAAGACTTGTACGGGGTTAATAATTCGGTGGCAATTCTCGGATTTAGAATATAACGGGTGAATAGAGGAGTCACGGATGCCGGGGTATTGGTGAGATGATCGCTGAGAATGCTTGCCGGAGTATCCCGGAGATCTTTGGCTGAAATGGCCTGTAATAGTTGCAAGGCTAAGGGACGTGATTCAACCGGTGTTTTTTTCAAAAATTCTATGATTTCAGCATGATTTCCACGGGAACCGATTAATAAGGGTGTCAACTGAGCGCTGTCTATTTCTAACGTCCGGGCAATTTCTCCGGAGCGTTCCGGATTCATAAAGGTTGCCGTGTAGAGATTACGTATGGAATCTTCGGCTTGCATGCGGCGGTCGTTTTCTGTCCGCTGTTCTGGGGTAACCTGAACCATTTGGGCATTTTCTATAGGAGGGACAATATCGAATGGAACAGTTGTTTCTGTCCCGGCTTGTTTATCCAGGATAATGGTCAATGCGCTGTCGCGGGCAAATGATAGTTTTCCATAGCCAAATTTTTTGCCATCTGTGGCCCAGACCAGCATGTCACCTTTCCCGGCAGAAAGGGATGCCTGTCCGTTTTCATTTGTTTGCTTGGAGGCCACCGTAAAGAACTCTGCATAGTTGTATATTTTGAAATCTACATCGATCCCTGCAACCGGATTTCCCTGGCTGTTCTTAACGGTTACCGTGGCATGAGTAGAAGGGGCATAATTGTCAATAACATTGATTTCTGTGTATCCCGATGTTTGGCTCATAACCTCTTCCGGACCATTATAACGTCCGAAAACTTTAGTGTGCATTAACATGCCCCGGCTGGCAGGAGCATTGAACCACCCCAGGTCCAGTACCGGTTCCGGTTCGCAGGCTCCCAGAAAATGCCATTTCCCGTTTACCCATGCCTCTACCCAAGCATGATTGTCGTCGGTATGGGCCCAACGGGGAGTATAGACCTGACGGGCTGGTATACCTACTGAACGAAGGGCTGCAACTAGAAAGGTAGATTCTTCCCCGCAACGTCCGTATGCTGTTTTTACGGAGGCCAGAGGTGAACTGGTTCGGGAATCAGAAGGGGTATAGATGACCTTTTCGTGACACCAATGATTGACTTCAAGCACTGCATCGTAAAGAGAGAGATTTTGAACCCTGTCTTTCAGTTCTTCATAAAAAATGCGGCGGGAATCGTCCAGGTTTTCATTGTTCACCCGGATAGGGAGTACGAAATGCCGGAATTCCCGGGCGGGAATCATTTTTCCCCAAGGCATTTCTTCCCTGGCCTTGAGGGAGTATCTGACGTTTTCCAGATAATATTCACCACTGTAATCGGTGATATCTCCTGTCGGCATATAGGCATACAAAAATTCGAGGGCTTCGCGTTCTACGGGCGCCAGGAAATCGTTAAAGATGCTGAATAAATTTCCTTCAGGCAACTCGCTTTTTTTGAGTTCAAAATCTTGTCTTATGACTTTGCGTTCTGCAGAAGTACTGATGATATTGCGTTCATTGCATGAACTGAAGAAGCAAGAGAGCATAAAAAGACTTAAAAGGCTGATGTAATTCATGAATATCTGTTATTTTAAAGTTATCATTAGATTGCACAGCCCAAATATAATAAAAAAGGTTAAGCCTGAGCTTAACCTTTTATATTAATATTGTTGTATAGAAAGCGTTTGATTTTTTGAGTGGGGGTTTTTTCGAAAGGTTCGTGTTGTACCATTACCAATTGTAATTTAGAAAAATTGTTCACTCTTGAATTGACGTAATCAAACAACTCTTTTTTCTGATCTTCGATGTAATCGTTAATTGCTGTTTTATAATTGCCGGCCTGACTTTTCAATTTTTGGTATTGTTTTTCCAATTCTTCCATATTGAAATGAACCATCGCGACAAGTTTACCTTTAGATTCAACAACCAAAGATTCGTTTACAAACCGGAAATTGTTAATAATGGATTCAATTTCTTCCGGATAGATATTTTCTCCGGAAGACCCCAGGATCATTGTTTTGATTCTTCCCCGTATTGACAGACGGCCTTTACGGTCGAAAGAACCGAGGTCTCCGGTTTTAAACCATCCGTCTTCAGTAAAGACTTCTTTGGTCAGTTCCGGTTTCTTGTAATATCCTTTCATTACGTTAGGACCTTTGATCCAGATTTCTCCCTGACCAGTCTGGTCAGGTTCATTGATTTTTATCTCGACGCCTTCCATAACCGGGCCTACACCTTGCAGGAAAGTGCTTTTAGGAGCCGACCCGGCAGACATAGGAGCAGTTTCTGTTAGTCCATAACCGATAGCGTATGGAAATTTTGCTTCCCGTAAAAAACGTTCTACTGTGGCATCGAGTTTTGAACCTCCGATCCCAAAGAAGATAATCTCGCCTCCGAAAGTCTGCATCAATTTTTTTCCGGCTAGCCAGTTGAACATTTTCCGGGTGGGGGTAAATTTATACAGAGCCCTCATAAACGAGGAAGAGGTGAATTTTGGCAGTACCTGTGTTTTGTAAATTTTTTCGATGATCAAAGGCACAGAAAGCATGACCGTAGGCCTGATCTTCTGCATGGCCGGTACCAATAATTTCGGAGTAGGTACACGGTCAAGATAATATACCTTGGCACCAAACATCAGTGGTAATAATAATCCCAAAGTGTTTTCGTAAGTATGTGCCATAGGAAGTATACTTAAGAAACGGTCTTTTTCACTTATCGGCTGTATAGTTGCACATTGTCGTGCATTCCAGACAAGATTGCGGTGCGTTAATTCAACCCCTTTGGAAAATCCTGTAGTTCCGGAAGTATATATAATAGAAGCAGTGTCAGTCTCTTCGATATTGACTTCGGAGAGGAGGGATGAATTGTGCAGATCGATGTTGTTTTCCAGTTTCTCTATCTCTTCAACCGGATATCCTTCCGGTATCAGGGCGAAAGTATTCATCAGGATCTTATGGCTCAGCCACGGTGTTTTGATGTTTGCCACCAACTTGTACAAAAGTTTGGATACAAATATCATTTTTACCTCGGCATGTTCCAGAATATTTTGTATTTCCACACTACTAAATCCAGGAAGTATGGGTACTGCAATAGCTCCGACCTGGGCAATTGCAAATTGGGTGATTCCCCAATTCGGCATATTGGCACTCAAAATAGCTATTTTGTCGCCTTTTTGAATTCCTGAAGATATTAGATAGTTTGAAATAGAAATTACTTCATTATAAAAGTCCTCATATGTCCTTTTGCCACTTTGAACAAAATTCAGAGATAAATTGTTTTTAAATTTAGAACAACTATTGGACAGTAGTTCCGGTAAAGTCAATTTTCTTAAAAGCATTTTTGTATATTCCAAATTTACTACAAAGTTACGAAAAATACTGGAATGTATGTTGGTTTTTGGTTAAATATATCTAAAACTGGAGGGGAATGTATAAAATAATCGGCTATAGGCTTTAATACATATTTTTTATCCAGACGGTTATTTATGGTATGTTGGTGCTATAAAATTTTTAATAATGGATGTTTAAAGGTCTGTATAATTATTTGATTTTTCTACTTTTATAAACAGATTTACTACATAATACTGTATGTTTTTTCTTAAAAATATTTGCAATTATTTTTTGTTTTGTGTATTTTTATTATTAATAAGCAAATTATATTATTAATATTAAATAAAAAATTATATGAAAAACATTATTTTATTTATTGAATTCTCAATTTTTATGATGGTTCTGAATTCTTGTCATACAGAGGTAAATTCTGAAAAGCTTCAACAACCTGAAGAGATGTTTTTAAAAAAAATGATTGCCCAAACGGAGGATATTTCAAAAATTGAATACCTTGCATACTCTAAAGATTTTAGAAACTTTCATTTGGCTCAAGAATATTTTTCAGAATTAGATACAGAAGTTCTTACCAAGGCTAATTCTACTAAAGATTTGGAGTTATCAAATGAGGTAATGATAACTTTGAATCGATTAGAGAATATAAGGATTGAGGAGGACGAGTCTCTTGAAGATTGCCGGATAAAACTTTTAAATATACTAAATTCCGGACCTTTGAAAAAGGATTCAAAAGAATACCAAGCAATAAAAATAGGAATTGATGCAACAATTGCAGTATGTAACTATAAAATGCAAATGGAAACTTATAAAGTTGGAACTGTTACCTTACCTCTCGTAGGAACTGTGTCAGGAACAGCATTAGGTGGATGGAGTGGAGCTTTGGTAGGAGTTGCGTCATTTTGTTAAAAAGGTTGATAATGAACATGAAAATTACAAAAAGGAATGTGATGTTTATCTACAGCTTGTCGCTCATTCTTGTCATTCCGACTGTGATTTATTCGATAATTCAAGACGAATATAGAATCATTCCTATTATACTTATTTTGGTTTTAATGGGGACAGTTGGAGTTATTAAGATAAGAAATAAAAGGGTTGAGCAGGATGATCATTGAATAATAAAACGGGATTCTATTTTCATTGAATCCCGTTTTATTATTTCAAAAAGTGGTTTAATAGAAAGCCTCTTATTTGGTAGGAACGTTCTTTAAAGTAGCTTTCAGATAGTCCCAGAATTTGCCGACGGAGGCGATGTTCACTCTTTCGTCCGGGGAGTGGGGGGAACAAATGGTCGGTCCAAATGAGATCATATCCCAGTTTGGGTATTTAGAACCCAGAATTCCACATTCCAAACCTGCATGGACAGCCATGATGGCTGGTTTTGTTCCGTACATTTGTTGGTAAATATCCTGCATCTCTTTCAAAATAGCTGAATCCGGATTCGGTTTCCAGCCAGGATATGAACCGTCAAAGACAATTTTATCAGCCTTAGCTAATTCAAATACAGCCTGTATGGATTGTGCCAAGGCTTCTTTGGCTGTTTCCACGGAAGAACGGAGCAAGGTATTTACTACAACTTTCCCTTTGTCTGATTTTACAATAGCCAGGTTGTTGGAGGTTTCTACAGTATCCGGCATAGAGTCAATCATGCGCATTGCACCATTGGGACAAGCCAGAATGGCATTGGTCAGACGGAATTGTGTGCATTCGTCTATAACTATAGCGGGCATTTCAGCAGGATCTGCACTTACTTGCAGTGTCGGTTCTTTTGCACTTAATTCTGTTTTATAAATGTCTGTTGCTTCTTTGACAGCAGCCTGTAATTTTGCTTCATTGGCAGCCGGGAGTACAATGGTAGCGAAGGATTCACGCGGAATTGCATTGCGCAGGGAACCACCGGTTACAGATGCCATTCTGATTCCCAATTCGGCGGCATATGTTTTCAGGAAACGGAATAATAATTTATTGGAATTGCCCCGTCCCAGATTGATGTCCATTCCGGAATGTCCGCCTTTCAAGCCTTTTACGGCCAGACGATAAGCTTTTACATTAGCAGGAACAGCTTCCTCTTTGTAATTGAATTCGATTGTTGAATCAAGACCTCCTGCACATCCTACGTATAATTCTCCTTCAGTTTCAGAGTCCAGATTTAATAAAATGTCCCCGTGTAATACTCCTGGTTTTAAACCATTAGCACCATCCATACCGGTTTCTTCAGTGGCTGTGATCAGTACTTCAACCGGACCATGAGGAATGTCGGTAGAGGTCAGAACGGCCATGCCTGCAGCGACGCCCATGCCGTTGTCCGCTCCCAGAGTGGTTCCTTTAGCACGCACCCATTCGCCGTCTACATAAGCCTGAATCGGGTCTTTTTCAAAATCATGTACCGTATCTTCATTTTTCTGAGGAACCATATCCAGATGTCCTTGCAGGATAATTCCTTTCCGGTTTTCCATTCCCGGAGTAGCCGGTTTACTCATAATAATATTTCCGGCTTCATCCATCTTGGCTTCGATATTATTTTCCCGGGCCCAATTTAACATAAATTCCCGGGCTTTTTCTTCGTGATTGGAAGGACGGGGTACTTGGGTCAGTTTGTAAAAATTCTGCCAGATTGCACTGGGTTGTAAGTCTTTGATTGTACTCATTTTTTTATGGTTTAATAAATGTTTCTATTCAATTTTTCATATGGTCGTTCAGGTACTTTACAAAACGATTGTAGAGCTGTAATGTAGTGTTTCCTCCGTATATACTGTGATTCCGGTTGGTGTAGATGCCCATGTCGAATTGTTTATTGGCTTGAACAAGGCGTTCCGAAAGTTCGTAGGTATTTTGTACATGTACATTGTCATCGGCAGTTCCGTGACAGAGTAATAAATTTCCATTCAGTTTACCGGCCCAGTTCAAAGGGGCATTGTCTTCGTATCCCCTTTCGTTTTCCTGAGGTGTGCGCATATAGCGTTCGGTGTAGATAGAGTCGTAAAATTTGAAATGGGTAACCGGAGCCACTGCAATGGCTGTACTGAAAGTGTCGTTTCCTTTCATGAGACAGAGAGAGGACATAAAGCCTCCGTAACTCCATCCCCAGATGCCGATGTTCTTTGAGTCTACATTCGGTTGTTGAGCCAGCCATTTGGCTGCAGCGATCATATCGTCGCTTTCAATTTTTCCTAATTGCATATAAGTACATTTACGGAATTCTTCACCCCGGGCCGCAGTGCCCCGCGGATCTATGCAAGCTACAAAATAACCTTCCTGTGCCAGATAATTGAGCCAGTTTAGGCTCCAGCTATTTTTTACCTGTTGGGAATTCGGACCACTGTATTGAGTGATCAATAAAGGGTAAGTCTTTCCGGCTTCCATATTCAACGGTTTCATGATCCATGCATTTAACATGGTCTTTCCATCGGCTGCCGGGATTTGAATGTATTCGCGTTGAGCGATGTTATACTGTTTTACAGCCTCCCGGGTTGCCTGATTATCTTCGAGTACCCGGACCTGTTTTCCCTGTGCATTATATAAAGTAGTGGCAGGGGGAGTGTCGGCATTGGAAACGACATTGATATAATAATTGTAGTTGTTGCTGAAGTCTGCTTCATTCCATCCCTTTACAGGAGTGAGTTTCTTTTTAACTCCTTTTTCGTTGATACTGTAAACATATTTTTCCAGGGGAGATTCTTCATAGGAGGAGTAATAGAAAAGCTTACGTACCGGATCGTATCCATAGAAATCGGCAATGTCAAAATTTCCTTTCGTAATAGCTTGTTTTTCACGTCCGTTCATTTCGTACAGATAGAGGTGCATGTAACCACTTTTTTCACTGGTAATTACGAATTGTGTGCCATTGTCCAGAAATACGAGATTATCAAGATTGCTTTCGTCGATGTAATATTTATTTTCTTCCCGGTAAAGCGGTGCGATATTACCTACTTTGGCATTGGCCAGAAGTACTTCCAGTTTATTCTGGTGGCGGTTCATACGGATGATAGCCAGTTTTTTCGGATCTTTGGTCCAGCGTATGCGGGGGATGTAGATATCTTCTTCTTCACCTGTATCCATTTTCAGGGTTGTACGGTCTGCCAGATCATAAACACATACAGAAACCTTTGAATTTTTTTCACCGGCTTTGGGATATTTGTAGGTGTAGTTGGAAGGATAAAGAGCGTTCTGTGTTAAAGCCGGGCGCTGTCCTTCAAACATATTCATCTGAAATTCCCGGACATCTGACTCATCAAATTTGATATATGCAATAGCTGAACCGTCAGGTGCCCATTCAAATGCCCGGTTGAAAGCAAATTCTTCTTCATATACCCAATCCGGAGCTCCGTTGATGATGTGATTGTACTGCCCGTCTGTTGTGATCTGACGTTCAGATCCGAAACGGATGTCGTGTATAAACAGGTTGTTATCCCTTACAAAAGCAACTTGCAATCCTGAGGGAGAAAAAGTGGCCAGACGCTGACTTCCTCCTTCGGACAAAGGTTTTATTTCCTTATTCTTAAAGTCAAACAGATAGTAATCTGCTGTAAATGAACGCCGATAAATGGGTTTAACATTGGTACAAAGCAATATGCGGCTTTCGTCTGCATTGAATTCGTAATCGCTGATGTATTTGATTGGAGAATCTTCTATCTTTTTTAAATCCAATAAAGTAGTTACCGGTAAACCGGTTTTGTAACTATATTTTACGATTTGGGTTCCGTTATTTTCCAGAACAGTATAGTAATTTCCGTCATTCATGGAACGTAAACCTGATACGCCCTTGGTTCTGAATGTGCCGTATACAAAAAAGTCATCTAAGCTAAGTTGTTTTTGTGCAGACAATGAACTGCAGAAAATAAGTACTAATAGTAGAATACCTGAAAATTTTCTCATAATCTATGTGTGGTTTATATTTTAATTTCCGATTCAAAGTTTCGAAAAAAATCTATGTTTTGCAAATGTTTGCGGGGAAGATTATGGAAGTGTATGTAAATATTTTCAGATAATCAGGGAATTATATGTGTGATCTTTTGTAAAAAATCATACAGGCTTTTTCCCTGAATTTATTATCTTTGCACACTAAAACTATGTAGAGGGCAGAGGTCATGCAATATACTCTTTTAGCGAAAGATAAGAATAGTGAAGCACGTTGTGGAGTGTTAACGACTGCACATGGAGAGATTCATACGCCGATTTTTATGCCGGTGGGAACGGTGGGAGCGGTAAAGGCTGTCCATATGCGGGAACTGAAGGAGGATATCCGGGCTGAGATTATTTTAGGGAATACTTATCATTTGTATTTGCGTCCGGGAATGGAGATCCTGCAGGCGGCAGGCGGGCTACATCGCTTTAACAGCTGGGATCGTCCTATATTGACTGACAGCGGAGGATTCCAGGTCTTCTCATTGACGGATACCGGACGGAAAATTACGGAGGAAGGGGTGACTTTCCGTTCGCATATTGATGGCTCGAAACATCTGTTTACACCGGAAAATGTAATGGATATCCAGAGGTGTATTGGAGCGGATATTGTGATGGCTTTTGACGAATGCCCTCCGGGAACCAGTGATTACAAATATGCGAAAAATTCCCTGGAACTGACTCAGCGCTGGTTGGAAAGGTGTGTGGCCCGTTTTGACTCGACGGACCCCTTGTATGGTTATGAGCAGAATTTATTTCCAATTGTGCAGGGATGTATCTATAAGGACTTGAGGGAGAAAGCTGCGGAGCACGCTGTCTCTCTGGATAGGGCCGGTTATGCAATAGGTGGACTGGCGGTAGGGGAACCGGCTGAAGATATGTATGCCATGATAGAGGTGGAGAACCGGATACTGCCACAAGATAAACCCCGTTATCTAATGGGGAACGGGACTCATTACAATATACT
>CAJMQA010000075.1 GCA_905215395.1 uncultured bacterium
TTTAGCCCCCTCTACCGGTTGTCTGGCGGTATTTGATCTGATTCCGTACAAAGACGGAATGTTATTACAGCTGCCCAACCGGGCCAATCCTTCCGAACTTTTACCTGCAATCCCGCAAGACAAATTGTTTCAGGTATTCAGTGAATACAAACGTTGGGGGAAAATCCTGGAAATAACCGACATTGGTCATCTGAATAAAATAGTGGAACAGAAATACGCAGGCCCAATGATCAAAATCAGTGAGGCTCTGCACGAAAAAAAGATCTCACAGATTGCGGACAAAATCAAAGCCCGTCGTAAAAAAGTAAAGGTCATACTCATTGCAGGACCTTCTTCCTCGGGCAAAACAACTTTTGGAAAACGTCTGAGCATCCAGTTAATGGTCAATGGAATAAAACCTGTAAATCTCTCACTGGACAACTACTTTGTCAACAGGGAACTCACCCCCCGGGACGAAAAAGGGGAGTATGATTATGAATCCATAGACGCCTTGGATATTGCAACCTTTTCTGACAATATCAACCGCCTGTTGCAAGGTGAAGAAGTGGAAATTCCGAAATTTTCTTTCGAAACCGGTCAGAGATACTATGACGGAGAAAAGTTGAAAATGTCCCGGAATACAGTAGTTATCATAGAAGGAATCCATGGTCTGAATCCCAAATTGACACAGATGTTACCGGCTGAATCCCTGTTCAAAATATTCGTATCAGCCCTGACTGCTATTGCCATCGACAATCACAACCTGATCAATCCGGCAGACAACCGTTTACTCCGGCGTATGGTCAGAGATTATAAATACAGGAACTATTCCGCACTGGATACCTTAAAACGTTGGGAGAGCGTACTTCTGGGCGAACAGAAACACATCGTTCCCTATCAGGAAGAAGCTGATGCCATGTTCAATTCCGCACTGATTTACGAATTGGGAGCCCTGAAAACCCAGGCAGAACCCCTGTTAAGAGATGTAACCCAACAACATCCGGAACACTCCAAAGCCTTGCGATTGTTGAAATTTTTCTCTTACATCCGTACTGTCCCTACCCGGGAAATTCCCCCTACCTCCATCATCCGGGAATTTTTAGGAGGCAGTAGTTTTAAATATTAAAAAGAATCAACAAAATGCAACATTCTTCTGCCAAATATCCGTAAAAGGTAGAAAGTAAAGAATCCGTTAGTATGATACTTTATCGTTGCATTTTATATATTATTACTTTTTTCCTTCTTTTTTCCTGTCAGGCAAAAAAGAAGGATTCTTTACAATCGCCTCAGCTTCCCCGTCCGGTCAGAGTGGTAAAAGTAGAAGCATTAGGCAGTACCAAACATCAGTATACAGGTGTTGTCAAAGCAAATGAATTCAGTGTACTGGCTTTCAAAGTACCAGGAACCCTGACAACATTAACAGTCCGGGAAGGACAATTTGTCCGCAAAGGAGACCTGATTGCCCGCATCGATGCTTATGACTACCAAAAACAGTTGCAAACAGCAAAAGCCAACTACTCCGCTGCAAAAGCCATATACAACCGTACTCAACGGCTTTATGATGCCAATGCCACAGCCCTGCAAAACCTCGAAATCAATCAGGCAGACTATATACAGGCTACCTCTGCAGCTAATATCGCCCAGCTGACATTGGACTATACGACACTGACAGCACCTTTTAACGGTTTTATCGAACAATTGTATGTTAAAAACTACGAAGAAATACTTTCAGGCCAATCTATTTTGAAACTTGTCAATCCTGACAATATCGAAGTTGACTTTACACTTCCGGAAACCAGTATTGCTCTGCTTCAGGTTCCTAAGAAAATATATGTGGAATTTGATACCCAAAAAGGACAACTATTTACAACAGAAGTCAAAGAATATATTTACTCCTCCCAGGGCACCGGCATACCTGTAACTCTGGAAATCACGGACGGACAATTTGCTCCCTACCGGAAATATGTATTTCCCGGCTTCTCGTGTAAAGTAACTGTTGAAGTAGACAATATGGTATCCGATAATTTCATCATTCCGGGCAGCGCCATATTCCGTCAAGAGGAACAGGATTATGTATGGGTAATCAATCCCCGGAGTCATACCGCCTATCGTCAGAAAGTCAGCCTTCTCAGATTTGAAGACCAGGCTGTTGTCAGAGAGGGTCTGAACAGTGAAGATCTTATTGTTACCGCCGGAGTGACAGCTATACAGGAAGGACAAAAAGTAAGTCTCGAAATAAACTAACAAACAACAAATATGAGCTTTATAAAAGAATTCAAAACTTTTGCCATGCGGGGAAATGTCGTCGATATGGCAGTGGGTATCATCGTTGGTGGTGCCTTTGGAAAAATTGTAGCATCCTTGGTAAGCGATGTCATCATGCCTCCAATCGGATTACTGATCGGAGGTGTCAACTTCGAAAATCTGAAGATCATCCTGAAACGTGCTTCAACCGATCCGGTAAGTGGCAAGGTGACAGAAGCTGTCAGCATCAATTATGGAAGTTTTATCGGAACTGCCCTGGACTTTATCATCATTGCATTTTCTATCTTCCTGATCGTCAAACTAATCAACAGCTTCGAAAAGAAAAAGGCCGCACAACCGGCTCCCCCTCCTGCTCCATCCAAAGAAGAGCAATTGCTGGCAGAAATCCGCGATTTACTGAAAGCACAAGAGAAATAAAAAATGCCCGGAGCTTTAAGCACTCCGGGCATTCTTATAAAATATCAGAATTAAAATAAATCACCGAATCTATATCCGACTGACAATTGGAAAACATGGTTTTTATTATTACCATCCACTTTATCCTTATCCATAACATTACTCAAACCAATGTTATAACGGGCTGAAAACATCAGGTTATCCCAGTTGTAAGACAAACCTAAGGCAAAGCTAACTTCCACAGTATTTAAATCTTTATTTTTCTCCTTAACTGTCGTTCCGTTATGCTTAGCTACTGATTTGCCATTCAGAGCAAAACCCAGCTGAGGTCCTAAATCCACACTCAAATCTTCCAGTACATACAATTTAGCTAAAACCGGAATATTCAGGTAATTTACACGTCCTTTAACCTTGATTCCATCATATTTATAACGAAATCCCTGTCTCGAGTAAATCAATTCCGGCTGAATCGCAAAAAAATCATTCATTCTGAGTTCAGCAAAAGCCCCCAAATTGAAACTCACCTTATTCTTGCTATCGTCAAAATTTGAGATATTGGTCACATTTAAACCCACTTTCGGTCCAATAACAATTCCGGATTGTGCACTCGCACCGCCCACCAGCAGTACAGCCACTATAAACATAAATAATTTTTTCATTTTTTTGTGTGTTTTTAAAATTTACAACTTATTCTCTGACAAAAAACATGCCAATATTTACGCAAAACAAGGATAATCGTTACTCAAACCCGGATCTTTACAACCACTTTCTTCATTTTTCCATGTCCGATCAGAGGGGCATGAGCATCTTCCGGGAAAAAAATCACAAATTCTCCGGGTAAAAGGGTAAAATACAAAGAACAAGGATCAGTATAAAGGTTGAAATCATTCCTTTCTTCATATCCTTTTCCATTGCCCAGCTTTTCTCTGGCCTGCCAGCCGAATGTCTCTTCACCCACCAACGGAAGCTGAATATCAATATATTTATCATGAGTTTCCAATAAAGCATCCGGCTTCTTTCTGGCCTGCACTTCGTCAACATTGATCCGGATCACCTCCTTTTCCAATTCTACAGTGCCCACCGGTAAGGAAAGCAAATCATGTGATTTCAGATAGGAAAAAACTTTCTTAAAAGCCGGATGGAGCATTTCTATCCGTTCTGTATTCTGTAATGAACCGATAATCATCTTTTCTTATTTTTATGTGACTGTGGCAAAAGTATTAAAATTCCACATAAAAACACTATCTTTGCCGGATAAAACCCGGCTGTTCTCAGTCAGAATTTACCGATTTTTTAATCAACATGTTATGCACAAAGCAGGATTTGTCAATATTGTAGGAAACCCGAACGTAGGAAAATCAACTCTGATGAACCGTCTGGTGGGAGAAAAGATTTCAATTATCACTTCCAAATCGCAAACCACCCGGCACCGGATCAAAGGCATCGTTAATACCGATGACTATCAGATTGTATTTTCAGACACTCCGGGGGTTGTAAAGCCCAGTTACAAAATGCAGGAGTACATGCTGGAATTTTCAAAATCCGCTCTGATTGATGCTGATATCATCCTTTATGTAACGGATGCTATTGAGAATACCGATAAAAATCTGGACTTTATTGAAAAAGTAAATAAATCGGAAGCTCCGGTTTTATTGGTCATCAATAAAATAGATCTGACCAATCAGGAAAAACTGGAGGCATTGTTTGATAAATGGAAAGAACTGATTCCCCGGGCAGAAATTTTTCCTTTGTCTGCCAAAGAAAATTTTAATGTAGACAATCTGTTCAAACGAATCCTGGAATTATTGCCGGAAGGGGAACCTTATTTTGCCAAAGACGACCTGACAGATCTGCCCTCCCGTTTTTTTGTGAATGAGATCATCCGCGAAAAAATCCTGCAGAATTATGAAAAAGAAGTTCCGTATTCTGTTGAGGTCGAAGTTGAAGAATTCAAAGAAGATGACAAACGCATCAATATCATGGCTGTGATTTATGTTGAACGCCCTTCACAAAAAGGGATCATCATCGGCAATCAGGGTGAAGCGCTGAAAAAAGTCGGTACAAATGCCCGCCTGGATATAGAAGCTTTTTTCGGCAAAAAAGTCTATCTGAACCTCTATGTGAAAGTCCTGAAGGACTGGCGGAATAAAGAGAATGAACTTAAAAATTTCGGATACGCAAACAAATAAATAATGAGTAATATAGTAGCAATAGTAGGAAGGCCCAATGTGGGAAAATCAACGCTTTTCAACCGCTTAATCGGAAGCCGTAAAGCGATTGTAAATGAAGAAAGTGGTGTGACCCGTGACCGTAACTACGGCAAATCCATCTGGAATGGGAAAGAGTTTTCAGTAATTGACACGGGTGGTTATGTATCAAATAGTGATGATATTTTCGAAGAAGAAATCAATAAACAGGTACTCCTGGCCCTGGATGAAGCGGATGTTATTCTTTTCATGGTAGATGCCGAAATCGGCCTGACCGATCTGGATCAGAATTTTGCACGTATGCTACGGAATATCGACAAGCCAGTCTATCTGGTTGCCAACAAGGTGGATAATCATGACCGCATATACGAAGCACAGGAATTTTATCGTTTAGGATTTAAAAGTGAGGTATTCTGTATTTCCTCAGCCAGTGGTTCCGGAACAGGCGACTTATTGGACAAGGTTGTCTCTCATTTCAAAGAAGAGACGATTGAAGACACAGACCATCTGCCCCGTATTACCATTGTAGGTCGCCCCAATGTCGGAAAATCCTCCACCATCAATGCATTGATCGGCCAGGAAAGAAATATTGTAACCGATATAGCGGGAACAACCCGGGATACTCTGAATACCCGTTATACCCAATTTGGTTACGATTTCCTTTTGGTAGATACAGCAGGAGTCCGTAAAAAGGCAAAAGTAAATGAAGATGTCGAATTTTATTCGGTGATGCGCTCCATACGTGCCATTGAAGACTCTGACGTCTGCATATTACTGATCGATGCCACCCGCGGCATGGAAGCCCAGGACCTGAACATCTTCCATTTGATCGAACGTAACCACAAAGGTGTTGTGATTATGGTCAACAAGTGGGATCTGGTTGAAAAAGACAATAAAACCTTAATAGAATACGAAAAATATTTACGGGAAAAAATCGCTCCCTTCAGGGATGTCGACATCATTTTTGCTTCAGCACTGACCAAACAACGCTTACTCAAAACCCTGGAAGCAGCCCTGCATGTCTATGAAAACCGGACCCAGAAACTCAAAACTTCTGAACTCAACCGGGTCATGCTAGAAGCCATTGAGAACTATCCACCCCCAAGCACAAAAGGAAAATTTGTAAAAATCAAATATGTCACTCAATTGCCGACACATGCTCCTTCAATTGCATTTTATTGTAATCTTCCACAGTATGTAAAAGAACCTTATAAACGTTATCTGGAAAATAAACTCCGGGAAAACTGGAATTTCACAGGAGTTCCCATTCAGATTTTCATGCGAAAAAAATAAAAAAAGCTGCTTCAGCAGCTTTATTTATTTTAACATATTACCTTTTACTTTTAACCTTTAAATATTACCTTTGCATGTGTTTTCAAAAAAAACTATGGCAGAAAAAGAAAAAATCCAACATGAGGGTATAGTCAAAAGCATATCAACACAAACGTTGGAGATTGTGATTAACAGTCATTCTGCATGCTCTGGTTGCCATGCCAAAGGAGCTTGTAGTATGGCAGATATGAAGCAAAAAGTCATTACAGTCCAACGTCCCGAAGGCGACATTCAGGTTGGAGACAAAGTAATGGTATATGCTTCTATGAGCAATGCCATTTATTCTGTCGTACTGGCTTATGTAATACCCTCGATACTAATTCTGACTACGATTTTCTTCCTGATAAAATCGGGAAATAGCGAGCTTACCGCAGCCATTATTAGTCTGCTTCTACTCGGAGGTTATTTTTTTATTTTATACCTGTGCCGCAGTAAAATATCCGGAAAAATAAAATTCACCATTGAAAAAATGAACAACTATTAAAGACTAAATATGAGTACACTTGTTATTACCATCATTTCGCTTTGTGCCATCGGTATTGTATCTGCGGTGATATTATACCTCGTTGCACAAAAATTTAAAGTGGAAGAAGACCCACGCATAGACATTGTAGAGGGTTTACTTCCCGGAGCCAACTGTGGCGGATGCGGTTTTCCGGGCTGTCGGGGACTGGCAGAAGCGGCTGTCAAAGCCGATAACATGGATGGCATCCTGTGTCCCGTAGGCGGAGCGGAGACGATGAATAAAATTGCAGCAGCCCTCGGACGTGAAGTTAAAGCTCAGGCTCCGAAAATTGCTGTAGTCAGATGTAACGGAAATTGTGAAAATCGTCCCCGTACCAACCAGTACGACGGAGCCCGTTCCTGTGCTATCGAACACTCTCTGTATATCGGCGACACTGCCTGTGGTTTTGGCTGTCTGGGATGCGGAGATTGCGTCACAGCCTGTCCGTTCGATGCCATTCACATGAACCCCGAAACTTTATTGCCGGAAGTGGACGATGAAAAATGCGTAGCCTGCGGTGCCTGTGTGAAAGCATGTCCACGGAATATCATCGAGTTGCGGAACAAAGGTCCGAAAGACCGACGTGTATTTGTTTGCTGTGTTAACAAGGATAAAGGCGGTGTAGCCCGTAAAGCCTGTAAAGCTGCTTGTATCGGTTGTGGTAAATGTGTAAAAGAGTGTCCTTTTGAAGCCATTACACTTGAAAATAATCTGGCTTATATCGACTATAGTAAATGCCGTCTATGCCGTAAATGTGTCGGAGTTTGTCCTACCGGAGCCATCCATGAAGTAAACTTTCCGCCACGCAAAACAGAAACGGCTGCAGAAACTGTAAGTCAGGCAGCAACTCCAAAAGAATAAAAGTAAATATTAAAAATTAAAACAATAACGCTGTGTTAAAGTCATTCAGAATCGGTGGTGTTCATCCACCTGAAAATAAATTATCAGCAAGCGGGAATATTCAGGTATTGCCTATTCCCGAAAAGGTGATTATCCCGCTTGGCCAGCATATCGGTGCACCCGCAACCCCGGTAGTACAAAAAGGAGATAAAGTAAAAACAGGACAACTGATTGCTCAGGCTGCCGGCTTCGTTTCTGCCAATATCCACAGTTCTGTATCGGGAACGGTGATCGCCATTGACGCAGTTACTGATGCAGCCGGCCTGTCAAAAACTGCAATTACCATTCAGGTAGAAGGTGACGAATGGATAGCAGGAATTGACCGTTCCGAAAAAGTTGAACACAATATTACCCTTTCTAAGGAAGAAATTATCAAAGCTATTGCAGCTGCCGGAATTGTCGGAATGGGTGGTGCCACATTCCCGACTCAGGTAAAACTGACTCCCCCTCCCGGAAATAAGGCAGAAGTACTGATCATCAATGGAGTTGAATGTGAGCCTTATCTGACTGCCGACCATAGAATCATGCTCGAAAAAGCAGAAGAAATTATTGTCGGAGTACAGATCCTGATGAAAGCCATCGATGTCAAAAGAGCCATCATCGGCATCGAAAACAACAAGAAAGACGCCATAACCCATTTGCAGAAAATAGCTGAAAAAGCACTGGGAATTGAAATCTGTCCTTTGAAAGTGCAGTATCCCCAAGGAGGAGAAAAGCAATTGATACAGGCAACAATAAACCGCGCTGTACCTTCCGGAGCACTTCCTATTGCTGTTGGCGCAGTTGTTCAGAATGTCGGAACCGCTCTGGCTGTTTACGAGGCTGTCATGAAAAACAAACCTCTGATCGAACGTGTTGTCACCCTGACGGGAAAATCTGTAAAAAATCCGGGCAATTACCTTTGCCGGATCGGAACCCCAATATCCAATCTCATCGCAGCAGCAGGCGGCCTGCCTGAAGATACGGCCAAAGTTATCGGAGGTGGCCCTATGATGGGACGTGCAATGGTGAACATTGACTCTCCGGTGATGAAGGGAACCAGTGGGGTATTGCTTATCAATGAAAAAGAAGCAGCCCGCAAGCCTGTAAGGAACTGTATCCGTTGCGGAAAATGTGTATCGGCTTGCCCCATGGGGCTGGAACCTTATCTGTTGGCCAAACTGACAACTTTCAACCTGCTGGAACGTCTGGAAGAAGAAAAAGTTATGGATTGCATCGAATGCGGGTCATGTAGTTTTACCTGTCCTTCCGCCCGTCCCTTACTGGACCACATCCGCTTAGGGAAAGGCCGTACTGGTGCTATGATCAGAAACAGAAAGAAATAATGCATTGTAGATTATAAATATTGAACATATGAATTTATTAATATCTCCTTCTCCTCATGTTCACAGTGGCGATTCCATTGAAAAAAACATGTACGGAGTACTCATAGCACTTATTCCGGCCTTCATTTGCTCTGTGCTGTTCTTCGGGATGGGTGCAGTCATAGTAACCTTGACTTCAGTGCTGGCTTGTCTGTTTTTTGAATACGTGATTCAAAAATTCTTGCTCAAACAGCAACCGACCATTTTTGATGGTTCCGCTTTAATAACAGGTGTGTTGCTGGCTTTCAATGTCCCTTCCAATTTACCTATCTGGATCATCCTCATCGGTGCCCTGGTTGCCATTGGTATCGGTAAAATGAGCTTCGGCGGTCTCGGATGCAACATTTTCAATCCGGCTCTGGTGGGACGTGTATTCCTATTGATCTCTTTTCCGGTACAAATGACCACCTGGCCCTTGGCACAAGGATTTGCAGGCTCATATATTGACGCTCAAACTGGGGCAACCCCCTTGGCCATGCTGAAAGAAGCAATAAAATCAGGCCAATCTGTCAGTCAGGTATTATCTGCTGATTCCTTTATTGGCTATAAAAATATGCTGTTGGGAAATATGGGCGGAAGTCTTGGAGAAGTCGCAGCAATTGCTCTACTAATCGGTCTGGTTTACATGTTAATCCGTAAAATTATTACCTGGCACATTCCGGTCAGCATCTTCCTGACTGTTTTTGTTTTTACCGGCATCCTTCACCTTTGTAATCCGGAGGTTTATGTTGCTCCCATTTTCCACTTACTGACCGGTGGTATGATGCTGGGAGCAATCTTTATGGCTACAGATTACGTAACTTCCCCCATGAGTCACAAAGGGATGATTATTTATGGAGTCGGTATTGGTATCATCACTGTCGTCATTCGTGTGTTCGGGGCCTATCCCGAAGGGATGTCTTTTGCCATCCTGATCATGAATGCCTTCACACCTCTGATCAACAGATACTGTAAACCGGTAAGATTTGCATAATTTTAAATTGTAAAAGTGATGGGAAAGAAATTAGAGTCTAACTTTACAAATATGGTGGTGGTATTATTCAGTGTCACCCTGATTGCTTCAGCTGCAGTTGGATATGTAAACTCGCTGACAGCAGGGCCTATTGAAGCCGCCAAACAAGCTAAACAGGTTAACGCTATCCGCCAGGTTATACCCGGTGAATTTGATAACGATCCGAATGCCGATGTCTGGAAAATGGAAACTCCCGACGGAGGGGTATTGGAATTCTATCCAGCCAAAAAAGAAGACCAAGCCGTAGGAACGGCCGTAAAAACATATACCAACAATGGCTTCGGAGGCCAAGTATGGTTGATGGTCGGATTTAATCCGGACGGAACCATTTCCAACTATTCTGTACTGGAACATAAGGAAACCCCGGGCCTGGGCTCCAAAATGGACACCTGGTTTACCAAAAACGGCAAAGGAAATGTGATCGGAAAAAAACCCGGAACTACAGGTTTGAAAGTGAGCAAAGACGGAGGAGATGTAGATGCCATTACAGCTGCGACCATCTCCTCTCGAGCCTTTCTGGATGCAGTCAACCGTGCTGCAGCCGGTCTGGAAGGTAGTGCAGATGCCGCTTCCGGCGCTACACAACAAAACAAGTAACACTGAAGATATAAATTTAAGCACATGAATAACTTAAAAGTCTTAACCAACGGCATATTCCGGGAAAATCCGACCTTTGCCTTACTGTTGGGAATGTGTCCCACGCTGGGAGTTACCACATCTGCAATCAATGGTATGGGTATGGGATTAGCAACCGCATTTGTGCTAGTGATGTCCAACCTGGTCATATCTCTGGTGGCCAACATCATTCCGGACAAAATCCGTATACCTTCATTCATTGTCATCATTGCGGCTTTTGTAACCGTAGTAGATATGTCAATGGCAGCTTATCTGCCTGCCCTTCATGCTTCATTGGGATTATTTATTCCATTGATCGTTGTAAACTGTATTGTCCTTGGCCGTGCCGAAGCTTTTGCTTCCAAGAACAAAGCCATTCCCTCCATCTTCGACGGACTGGGTATGGGATTGGGATTCACCCTCAGCTTAACCATTTTGGGGGCTATACGGGAAATCCTGGGAAGTGGAAAAGTATTCAATACCACTCTGTTCAATGAAAACTACGGCATGCTGATATTCGTTCTGGCACCGGGAGCATTCTTTGCTTTGGGTTACCTGATCGCTATTGTCAATAAACTGAGAAAAGCAAACTAGCACCTAAAATTTGAATTATGGAATATATATTGATATTTATAGCGGCGGTCTTTGTTAACAATATCGTCCTGGCACAATTCCTGGGCATCTGTCCTTTTTTAGGAGTATCCAAAAAAGTATCCACAGCCTTGGGAATGACCGGAGCCGTGACTTTCGTTATGATTCTGGCAACCCTGGTAACCTTTATCGTTCAGAAAACCATTCTGGATCCCTTCGGCATCGGTTTTATGCAGACCATTACCTTTATCTTGATTATTGCAGCTCTGGTACAAATGGTTGAAATCATCCTGAAAAAAGTGAGCCCTTCCCTGTATCAGGCGCTGGGAGTTTTCTTACCCTTAATTACCACCAACTGTGCCGTGTTGGGAGTCGCCATCATGGTCATTCAGAAAAATTTCAATCTGATGGAATCATTGGTATTTGCAGCTTCCATAGCCATTGGTTTCGGTCTGGCACTGACTATTTTTGCCGGTATCCGCGAACATCTGGAACTAGTCGATCTGCCTAAGGGAATGAAAGGTTCTCCGATAGCACTGGTTGTTGCTGGTCTGCTTGCTATGGCATTTATGGGATTTTCCGGAATCGTATAATTCCCCCACCCATATACAAAAAGATGATGAGTCTCTCATCATCTTTTTTTTATTCTTCTATCCGGAATAAAAGAAAGATTTACGTGTAAAATAGTATATAAATGCCTTTGTCAAATAGAGAATATCTTGGTACTTTTGTGGTTTCATAAACTAAAAATAACATGCAATTACCACTTCAACACCCGATATTCAAAATACTTTCTGAAATAGCAACGGCCAAAGGCATTGAAGCTTACGTCATCGGCGGATATGTCCGGGATTTGTTACTTCACCGGCCTTCGAAAGACATTGATATCGTCGTACATGGAAGTGGTATTGAACTGGCTGAAGCTACAGCCCGGCATTTGGGCAACCTCCATGTCTCTGTATTCAAGAACTTCGGAACAGCCATGTTCCGCTACAAAGGGATGGAGATCGAGTTTGTGGGAGCCCGCAAAGAGTCGTACCGCTCGGACTCACGTAAACCCATAGTGGAGGAAGGTTCTATCGACGATGACCAGAAACGGCGGGATTTTACTATCAACGCACTGGCCATTTCTTTGAATGAAAATGATTACGGTACTCTGATCGATCCCTTTCATGGTTTAGAGCACCTGGAAGAACGACTGATAAAAACACCTCTGGAACCTGGAATCACTTTTTCCGATGATCCTCTGAGAATGATGCGGGCCATCCGTTTTGCATCGCAATTGAATTTCAGGATTGAGGAAAATACTTTCCGGGCTATAGCCGAATATAAAAAACGGCTTTCCATCGTCTCCAT